>CAYQDT010000544.1:342-3834 GCA_964416225.1 uncultured bacterium | reverse complement strand
CGTCGATCCCCCAGCCTTCCTGGTAGAGGAGCGGGTTCCGAAGCACGCTCGAGATCGTGAGGTCGGAGTCCTCGAGCGGATACGCCTTCAGGTTCTCGTCGCCGCCATCGCCGTCGAGGAGGTAGCGCAGGGAGGGATACCGCTCCCGGATGGCGCCCAGGAGGAGCAGGGAGACCGCCGCGCACTCCACGTCGAGCGGATGGTAGTCTTCGATCACGGAGATGGCGCGTTCGAGGTCGGGGCGCGCCCCTTCCAACCGGACGACTTCCCACTGCGCCTCGAGGCCCAGTTCCCGCACCCACTGCTCCGCCTGCGCCGCGTCCTCGCCCCCACCCAGGTCCAGGGTGAAGGCGCGAATCAGGTCGGGGTTCCGTCCCAACTCGTTCAGCGCCTGGCGGGCGAGCAGGAAAACGGAGCCGCTGTCCACGCCGCCGGAGAAGAGGAGCGCGACGGGTTGGCCCTCCGGAACCCCCTGGAGCCAGTGGCGCAGGGAGCCATACGCGGCACGGACGTAGGCATCGCCCAGCGCAGCCGGGTCCGCCGGTCCCTGAGCGATGGGGGGATCGAAGAACCGGTGGTAGCGTGGGTTCGGGTCGGGACAGCCGACCTGATCGATCTCCACGAGGTAATGCGCGGGGATCATCCGCGTGTAGAGCGGGTCAAACTGCCAGCCGATCTTCTGCGAGCAGCAGTACTCGTAGAGGCGATCGATCCGGTCCGCCACCACCAGGAACGGCCCGTGAAACATCTTGGCGACGAAGTACCGGAGAGGCAGCCCGATGGTGCGGGCCAGGCGCACGGTCTGCCCGTCCCGGGAAACCGCGGCGAAGTGTCCGTCCGTGTGGCGGAGCACCTCGACGTCTCCGCCATGGACCGCGGCTTCCACTTCCGGAAGCGTCGCGCCGCTGAGCCCGGAGGCCCGCGCGCCGACCAGATCCACCAATCGTTCCACTCCAGCGAGCATGGTCCACCCCATTCGAAAAAGAGTGCGGCGCCGGGAATCGCCCTCCGCGCCCCGGCACGTAACGGTATCATGCGGTCGCTCCATCACACGCCTGTCCACGAGGATCGGGGCGAGGAGCGCCGGCTCACACCGGTCTCATGCTCCTTTTTACGAACGGTGGGCTGGCGGGTGCCTCCACGCAGCCCGGTCCAGCCGAAAAATGTGACGCATGTGTTGCGGCGGCCACGCTTTCTGGAACGTCCATTACCTCACAGCCGTATTATTGCTTGGAGAGCGGTCCCGCTCCCGCCGGAGCGGCTTCACTGCCTCACCGCGACCGCGCATCCCCCGTCTGCCCTTCGGCAGCGCGCGCGGTGACCGCCTGCGGACCGGCTACCGAGCTCCTACGTTGAACGAAAAACAACCCGCCATACTTCGCGTGCTGCTGCCCGCCGCCGTTTTCTTCGGAGGAGGGGTGCTCTGGGCCGTTCTTTCGGCAACTCACGTGCTGCAGCGCACGATCTTCCCGTCCCCCGCAGAGGTGGCGGTCGGCTTCGGCGAGATCGTGCGGAACGGGAGGTTGTACACGGACCTGGTGGCTTCGCTCTTCCGGGTCACGCTCGGGTTCTTGCTCGCGGTGCTGTTGAGCGTGCCCTGTGGGCTGCTGCTGGGGCACCACGCCCGCGCGCGGATTGCCTTCCTTCCGACCGTCAACTTCTTCCGGAACCTCTCGCCGCTGGCCTGGATCCCCTTTGCCATCGCCTGGTTCCACATCGGGGACCCGCCCGCGGTGTTCCTGATCTTCATGGCCTCCTTCTTTCCCATGCTGCTGGCCGTGACCACTGCGGTGGCCAGTATCCCCTCCGTCTACTTCCAGGTCTCCCGGGACTACGATTTCCAGGGATTGGAGTTGCTCACGAAGGTGACGCTTCCCGCCATCATGCCGCAGGTGATCACGGCGCTGCGCGTCACCGCGGGCGTAGCGTGGGTAGTGGTGGTGGCCGCGGAGATGATCTCCGGCCGGGACGGTCTCGGCTTCGCCATCTGGGATGCGCGCAACGGACAGCGGAGTGATCTGCTGGTGTGCGCGATGATCGTCATCGGACTGATCGGGACCGCAATTGATCAGCTCCTCGCGCGGCTCACGCGTCTGCCCGGCGTTCGGTGGGGTTATGAGCGATAATACCCGGCGCGAGAGCGCGCTCCGTTGTGAAAACGTTTCCCACGCCTTTGGCCCCGTGGCGGTGATCCGCGGCCTGGAGCTGGATGTTCATTCGGGCGAATTCGTGGCGATCGTCGGTCCGTCGGGCTGTGGGAAGTCGACGCTTCTCCAGCTCCTGTCTGGCTTCCAGAAGCCGCTCGAGGGCAGCATTCGCCGACGCGGGCGCACGCGGATGGTGTACCAGCAGGATGGGCTCTTCCCATGGCTCACGGTGGGGGAGAACGTGGCCCTGGGCCTACGCTCCATCCGAGACGCGGGCCAGCGCGAGCGAGAGCTGAAGGAGCTGCTCCAACTGGTTCAGCTCGAAGGCTTCAGCAGCCACTATCCGCACCAGATCTCCGGAGGCATGCGGCAGCGGGCGGAGCTGGCGCGGGCACTCGCTGGGGACACGGACGTGCTCCTGATGGATGAGCCGTTCTCGGCGCTGGACTACCAGTCCCGCCTGCGCCTCCGGGGCGAGCTGGCGCGCGTGCTCCGCCAGCGGCCGCGGACCGTGGTGTTCGTCACCCATGACGTGGAAGAGGCGTCGCAGCTTGCGGACCGGATCCTGGTCCTCTCCGAGAGGCCGGCGCGCATCCGGTGCGAGCTCCGGGTGGAGCTGCCGCGGCCGCGCCCGCTCACCCATCCGGAAGTGCTGGAGACGACCCAGCGGGTGCTGGAGGAGCTGGGCCTCAGGGACGATGGCGGCGTGGTGGCGGCGGAAGACCCGGCGGCGGGTCAGCCGGCACGATAACGGAAGGATAACGGCCATGGCGGACCATGGATACGCGAAGATCGTCGGCGGCACCATGGCCTGGGTGGCGCTGATTACCGGACTGCGCCTGCAGTCCGTCTATCAGTGGACCCCGTGGGAGCGGCACCGGCCGCACTCGCGGCAGCAGCTCACGGTGGGCTTTCTGCCGGTCACCTGACATCTCACGTGCCCGGTCACGGACTTCGCCACCCGGACCAGCACGACGACTCGGTTCGAGTCGCAGCGATTCACAGAGTTTCCGACGATTGTCGAGTCGATCAAGGGCGGCAGCCTCGACGCGACCTTTATGATCGTTCCGCTAGCCATGCGCCTGCGGGAGCAGGGAGTACCGGTAAAGATCGTCTACCTGGGTCACCGGGACGGCTCAACGCTCATGGTCCGCAAGGACCTGCCGGCCACGAGTCTCCGCGACCTGAAGGGTAAAACTTTTGCGATTCCCAGCATCTACAGCAACCAGTACCTGGTAGTCCGGAAGCTGATGGAAGACCAGGGGCTCAGCCCGGACGATATCAACTTCATTCAGATGCCGCCGCCGGACATGCCCACGGCTCTGGCCAGCGGCGCGATCGACGC
>CAYQDT010000544.1:0-332 GCA_964416225.1 uncultured bacterium | reverse complement strand
GACAGAGAAGCTGATCCGTACCCGGCCGGAGGTGGTGCAGGACCTGGTCCGCGGGATCGCGGAATCCGGTGAATGGGCGGAGACACACCGGCTGCAGGCGGCGAAGGTCGCGGCGCCGTACTTCATCCAGAACGAGAAGATCGTCCGCTTCGTCCTCACCCAACCGCCGGACCGGGTGAGCTACCGCATGCTCACCCCCACGGATGACGACCTCCAGAAGATCGAGGACATGGCGCTGAAGACGGGCGTGCTCAAGCAGCGCATCCCGATGGCCGAGCTGGTGGATCGCGCCTTCATCCCGAAGCACATCCGCGCCGCCGCGATCGCCGTCA
>CAYQDT010000543.1:0-3838 GCA_964416225.1 uncultured bacterium | reverse complement strand
CATCACCCCGTAGATGTGGCGCACCAGCTTCTCCAGGTCGACTTCGCTGTCCGCCCGGTCCTGTTTACGCTCTACCTGCTCTTCACCGTCCACCCAGACCGCCATCCGCTTCTCTCCGCGTTACGCCGCACCGCGCCGCATTATTGCCGTCTGCGAGATCATCGGCGGGATCCGGCGGCACCGGAGCGTGCATAGGTTGCGCGCAGCTACGACCATTGAAGGATGCTCCGGAGATGGGGGCGACACCGCGGGATCACCGTTTTCCACGAGGCCGGTCGGGGTGATCGCCCCGGCCGGCGGGTTGCATCCGACGGGCGAGGGAATCGGCTGGAGCGCACGGTAGGATTCCCGCCTCGCTCCGCCGAATGCGCCAGATAGCGGTCCGTCCTTCGCCCCGGCCTGGTTTCTGGAGCGAAAACCATGGTGCGTCGATCATCGCGGCCTCGCCCGCAGCACCCGCTCCAGGCTCCCCCGGGGGGCGGCCCGGACCTCAAACCGGTGGGCCACCCCTCCACGCCGCACGTCCGCCGCGAAATCTTCATGGCGCTGGTCGTCATGGTGCTCATGACCCTCGTCAAGATGGGGTTCGAGCACACCGCCGATGGGGAGGCCCTGCAATTCCTGACGTACGACCGCCAGCAGGAAGAGGCCGCGAGGCACCATGCGTCCAGGCCTCTGCCCGTGGTGGTGGCCGATATCACCGCGCTTCGTCCCGTCCCCTCTCCCGGCGCTCCGGATCTGGAGCCGGCGGTCCCGCGCGGGCCGCTCCTGACCCTGCTCCGGGAGCTGGCGAACCGGGGTGCCCGAGCGATCGGGGTGGATATTGACTTCTCCCCGGAAGGGGGGGTCTACCGGCCGGAAGACGCCGGATTTCTGCACGCGTGTTTGGACCTGAGGGGCCTGAACCACCGAAGGGTCCCCGTTTACCTGGGCGTCTGGCGCTCCCAGGCGCTTCCCGCGCAGCGGTGGCTGGGGGGCGAGGAGCTGGCGGCCCACGCGGCGAGCCTGGCGGGGCCCCGGGCGGATCGCCGGAAGATGCCGGCCTGGACCGTTCAGTCGGGGGAGCGTCCCCTGTTCAGCCTGGCGCTGCAGCTCGCCCACGAGCAGCCCCAGCCACGCTCTCCCGTGGAAGAGTGGTACCAGCAAGCCGGGGAAGCACCCGTGGCACCGGCGGCGGCTGGCGCGCGCCCGCCCCGGGCCGACGGCGGGCGGTGGCCGGAGCGGCTGGCCGAGCAGGTGGTCCGGCGACCGGTGGACCGGCAGTTCACCGCCTACGAGTTTCTGGTGGACTACAGCCCGGCGGAGCAGTTGATGGCGGAGCGGCTCCTGGTGGATGGCGCGGGGAGGCTTCCGCGCGCCATTCCGGCGGAGAGGATCTGGGACAAGCTGGTGCTGGTGGGCAACGGTACGCCGGATCGATCGACGGACATGACCCGGCTGCCCGGACATCCGGACGAGGTGCCGGGGGTGTACGCCCACGCCTGCGCCGTCCATACGCTGGTGGAGCGCCCGCTGTATGCTCTCTCCGAGGGCTTCCGCCTGCTGCTGGACCCGGCGCTGGGTCTGGTGCTGATTGCCGTGGTCTTCGGCGCCCGCGCGCTCCTGGAACGACAGGGCCACGCTCCGGCAAGCTCTCACCGCCTGGAGCTGCTCACCATTCTCATCCTGGTGACCGTCACCTGGATGGTCGGGGCCAACGCTCCCATCTGGTTCGGCCTGGTCTGGACGGACTACGTGCTCGTATTTCTGGCCTTGCTGCTCCACCCGTATGCCGGGACGGTCTGGGAAGGGATCTGTGAGCGGTTCAGCCGCCCGCGCCCTCCCGCTTCCTCGCCCCCCGGCACGTCTACGGAGGGCGCTTCATGAAACCCGCGTGGTGGCTCCTGTGGTTCTCTCTGTCGGTTGTGCCATCCAGCGCCGGCACGCCGGGTGTTCCGACTTCCCGACCGCGACCGTGCGTCGGCTGGATCGAGGAACTCCGGCCGACGGCGTACTGGCGGGCGGCGCCCGGCGCCCCGGCGGTGACGCTGCAACCCGCGCGCCACCGATACTGGCCGCTCCGGTCGGGAGAGCAGCTCCGGGTGGGGACAGGCGGCTCGCTCACGGTCCTCCTGGGCGGGAAGCTCCGCGCGATCCAGCCGGCAGCATGGTTTTCCGTTCCGGCGCCGGAGCGCGCCCGCGGCGAGGTGGTGGACAGTATCACGGCCTACGGACGACGGCTCGGCATCGAGCGGCCGGAGGACACCTTGATCCACTCCCCCGCGGAAGGCAGCCAGGTCCGGCCGGAGGAGCTGGTGATCCGCTGGACGCCGGATCCCGCGCGCGGGCGGGTCACCCTCTGGGTGAGGGAGGCCGGCGGGGCGGAGCTGTGGCGCCTCCCGGGGGTGGACGGGAGCCGGGACCGGTTGGAGGATCCGGAGCTGCGCCGGACGCTCGCCGCTCGCCGCCCGGCCGGTCCGCTGGAGCTGATGCTGCGCGAGCTGAGCGGCCGGGTCCACACGCGCCATTTCGGCGTGCTGCCGGCAGCGGACGAAGCGGCGCTCCGTACCGAGCTGCAGGCCGCGGCGCGGGCGCCTGGATTTCTCCCCCGTGTGGAGCGGGCGCATGCTTTCCTGCGCCGGCGCCTCTATGAAGAGGCCCTTCACGAGTACCAGGCGGCGCTCCAGGAAGCGCCCGAGAGCCAGGCGCTTCTGGAAAAGGCCATCGCGCTGCACGAGCTGGTGGGTGACACCGCGGCGGCCGATGCGCTGCGCCGCCGCCTCAAGGAAGGCGCCGGCGCGTAGCGAGCCCGACGGCCGCCGGCGGAGCCAGCCGCGCGAGGTGGGTCTCCGGATCCCCCACCAGCAGGAAGGGCGCCCAGTAATAGGGATGCGCCGAGTCCGCCTGGCCCCGCAGCGCCGCCATCGCGGCGGCGAGCGCGCGGTCCTTCGGCAGTCCGCGGCGCACATTCCGGTGGAACTCCAGCATGAGCCTGCCGGTGCGCTCATCCGCGACACGCCACTGGCTGGCGATTACCGACCGCGCGCCCGCATACTGGAGAGCGCTCGTCACCCCGACCAACCCCGAGCCCCGGGAGCTCGCGCCGCGGCCGCTCTCGCAGGCGGAGAGCACCACGAGGTCCGCGTGGAGATGGAACTGCGAAAAGAGCTCCCATGCCTGCAGGACCCCATCCCGCTCCGTGGCGCTTTCCGTCTGCGCGCCGGACGGAGCGGCCAGGAGCAGCCCGGAGGACATGGGCCGCTCGGGATCCAGGTAGAAGTGGGTGGCGAAGTGGACCATCTCCGCCGCCGGCAGGCGCTCCCGCACGGCTTCCTCCGTGGCGGCCGCTCCAAGCAGGGGCGTGCAGCCGTACAGGCTGGAGACCTCCCGCGCTTCCGCTTCCGCACCCGGAAGCGGCGGCGGCGCCGCGCGGCCGGAAAGGAGAAACGAGCGCTCCCCCGGGAGGCTGGCTTCGGAAGGGAGGGCACCGGTCTCAAACTGAGGGTTGCCCACCACCAGCGCCGTGACGCGGTGGTCAGAGGCGGGCGTCCAAATTTCCTTTTGCGAAGCCTGAAACAGCGTCAGCGACTGGGCATACGTCAGCGGCTTCTCACCCAGGTAGCGCGGCGCCCCCCGGGCATTGGTCACGAGCGCCGCGAAGGAGACCTCCCACAGCACATCGTCCGGAGAGATCAGCACCCGGCTCGCGCGCCGTATCTCCGCCGCGGCCGCGGGTGGGAAGAGCCGCGTGAAGAGCCGGCGACCCGCGCTCTCCGCCTCGGCGGCGGCCGTTCCCGGGCGGCTCACCACCGCCCGGAAGCGCTCCACCTCCGCCCGCAGCGCCGCGGGGGTGACCGGG
>CAYQDT010000542.1:0-3845 GCA_964416225.1 uncultured bacterium | reverse complement strand
CGGCAATCACCATGGCGCTCGCCCGGTTCCAGCACCTGCTCCGCTACGAGCACCCGACGGAGGTGGGACAACCGCCCACTTCCGAACCCGTGCTCCCTTCCGACCGCGACCAGGCGCTTGCCGCCGCGGCGGACGAACGCGCCGCGGTCACGGAAAGCCTGGCTCAAGAGCTACGGCACCGCTTAAAGGAAGAGCGCCAGTCCGCGCGCCTGCTCGCCGAAACTTTTCTCTGTCCGCTTCCCGCGCTTCCGGGCTACGAGGTTGCCTCCCGTTATGAGCCCGCGGGAGAGGCGGAACTGGTCGGCGGAGATTACTTCGATTTTCTGAACCTGGGACCTGGGCGCACCGGCATCGTGATCGGAGATGCCTGTGGGAAAGGCGTGTCCGCCGCGGCATTCACGGCCAAGACACGGTACATGCTGCGGGCCTACGCAGCGGAAGATCCCGCTCCGGGACGGGTGCTCACACGCCTGAACCGCGCGCTGAACGCGGAGGTTCCGGGCGCGGTGATGTTCGTCACCTTGATCTACGGAATCCTCGAGCATGAGACGGGGAACTGGACGTACGCGAACGGGGGGCACCCGGGGCCAATCCTGCACGCCAGCACGGAGCAGTGCGACGTGCTTCCGACGACGGGGCCGCTGGTGGGAGTGATCCCCAATGCTTACTACACGGAGGAAACTCGCACCCTGCACCCGGGAAACACCCTGGTCCTCTTCACGGATGGGATCACGGAGGCATTCAACGGGCAGGAGATGCTGCAGGTGGAGGGCGTGTGCGAGGTAACGCGGAAGCGGGCCGCGGCTGATCCCGCGGTTCTGGCCGGGGCGATCGTGGCGTGCGCCCGGGAGTTCGATCGGGGCATCGCCCATGACGATATCGCCGTGGTGGTGCTGCGACGGAGCTCCGCGGGAGCGGCACTACCCGGCCCCACGGCCCGCTGACAATCCGGCGGACGCGCCTCACCGGAAAGCGACCGGCGCCGCCGGTTCATCGCGCGACGAGGACGGAGCAGGGAGCGAACTTCACCACATGGTCCGATACGCTGCCCACCAACAGGCGCTCGATCAGCGAAAGCCCGCGTGCCCCCAGCAGAATCAGATCCGCCCGCCGGTCCTCCGCGAGGCGCAGGAGCTCCTGCGAGGGATCACCGAACAGCACGTCCAGCCATGCCTTTCGGCCGGCTCCCTCCAGGAACGCGCACACGCTTCCGGTCAGGGCCTCTGCAGCCTGCCGCTCGCTCTCCATGTCCCCGCAGTAGAGCGGCGCCTGGAACTGCGGCAGCTCCATCGCCGAATTCGGCGGGCGCAGCACGGTCGCCACAGTGAAGCGCGCGTCCGCCGGTACCGGCAGCGTCGCGGCGAGGTCGGCCGCCCTGGCGGCGTCTTCGGAGCCGTCCGTGGCGAGAATGAGGTGGCGCAGGCCATGGCGGAGCGGCCGCGCGACCAGCACGGAGCAGGGCGCGTGGTATGCCACGTTTCGCGCCACGCTGCCGAGG
The DNA here is from genome assembly GCA_964416225.1 of uncultured bacterium. Taxonomy (GTDB): domain Bacteria; phylum Armatimonadota; class SYMT01; order SYMT01; family SYMT01; genus CAYQDT01. The sequence goes on along the minus strand of CAYQDT010000542.1, from coordinate 2,347 downwards.
ATCAGACCCTGGAGCCCGGTGAGCCCGCGGGATCCGACCAGTATCAGATTGACTCCGGATCGCTCGGCCTCCGTGATGAGGGCATGTCCCGGCTGCCCCTGCAGGACGGCCCAGGTCACCTCCAGGCCCGGCGCGCTGAGTTCGGCCGCGGTACGCGCCACCCGCTCCTCCGCCGTCTCCACGGGGTAGACGTGCACCGCGGCGAGCCGCCGCTCCATGCGGGGATCCAGGACCGTGCAGACCTGGATCTTGCTGCCCGCGGGCAACTGGAGCGCGTGAACCAGCCGCACGGCGTCCTGGGCGCACTCGGATCCGTCCGTCGCCAGGAGAAAGCTCCACATCTGGACATCCTTGACGCTGCTGCTCGGGATTCTGCTATCCCGCGCCCCGTCTCGCCGTATCCTTCGACAAGCCCGGGAAGTCAATGGACACGGAACTGGCTCCGAAGGCGCTCCAGCGCTTTGCGCTCCAGGCGGCAGACACCCATCTGCGACAGCCCCAACCGGATGGCCACTTCCCGCTGGCTGAGTTCGGCGAAGAACCGGAGGTGGATGATCTCCTGGAGGTCCGGGGGCAGGAGCCGGAGGGCCTGCTCCAGAGAAACCCGGGACTCGGCCGCGCTCAGGCTCTGGTCCGGCGCGCCGAGACACTGCTCGAGGACGGCGGGACGGTCGCACCCGCCACCATCCACCACCGCGTCCAACGACAGCGGGCGGTTGGATGCGTCCAGATCGAGAGCGCGCTGCACCTCCCGCTCCCGGATGTTGAGGTGCTCCGCAATCTCGGCGGCCGTGGGGGGGTGGTCCAGCTTTTCGCGCAGCTCCTCGGTCGCCCGGTAGACCTGGGGCAGCAGCTCCTGCAGCCCGCGGGGAACGTGGAGGCTCCAGGAGTGGTCCCGCAGGTAGCGGCGAATCTCGCCCAGTATGGTGGGAGCCGCGAAGGTGGTGAATCTGTAGCCGGTTCCGGGATCGAACCGGTCCACCGCCTTCACCAGGCCGATCATCGCCACCTGACACAGGTCCTCGTGGTCCCCGCCGAACACCTCGCGCCGGGCGAACCGGTTCGCGATCGAATAGGCGAGGCGGGTAAACTGCCGGATGATTTGCCGGCGCGCCACCTCCCGGCTGCGGGCATCCGTTGCCTGTGCAAAGTCGGCCCACAGACGGTCGGCCAGCAGGGTGTCGGAGCTCGGCGCTCCGGGGGAGGCCTGCCGCAGCGGTGCGGGTGTGGTGGGGCAACCGGCGCTCATGGATGGAGCTCCTTGCAGGGCTACAACTCCGTTCGAACCGGAGCTCCTCCGTAAGCCCCGGTCCAGAAAGCCGCGCGCCCTCGCCCGCCCCGATCGCGCCGGAGCGCGGATTGCTGGGACTGGGCGAGGGCGAAACGTGGCCCTCCGGCCGGTGGCTTACGGGGACACTGCCGGTTCCTGGTCTATTACAAAGTAAGACGGAATAAGGGCGCCGGAATGTTGCACCTCGCTTACTGTTTTTTCCGGAATCCCCTCTCTGAACCTGGACCCGCCGGGCGAGGCCGGCGGTGGAGCTGCACCGTGCCGTGCGCGGCGGGCTTCCGGGTGCCGGGCCCGGTGTTCGGCGGCGCGCGCCGGACCCTGGTCCCGCCCCGAGCGGAGCTCGGGCGGAATGGACGGCTCAGGTTGCGGGCGTCACCGGACCGGCGAGCCAGCGATCAAATCGCTCCACCATCTCCTGGTGGCAGCGCACCAGCTCCTGCCCCCAGGGGTTCCCTCTCCAGCCATCTTCCGCACGACGCAGCGCGGCAACCAGCACGTCCCGCCCGCGCTCCGGCCGCCCCGCTGCGGCCAGCTCCACCGCGCTTTCCGCGGCCGCCAGCAGCGCCTCCTGCTCGCCCACCGGGATCAGCTCCCACTCTCGCTGCGCCTGCAGGGATAACTCCTCGCGAAAGAGCTGTTCCCGGCCTGCTCCGGGAGGAACCAGTTCGCTCATCGGAACCTCCTTTCCAGCCGCGCGACCTTGCCGCAGCAGCGGTCCGCCGCGCCAGCGCTCTGCCATCAGGATGCCCGCACCGCCGAACCGCGACGCACCGCGCGTCGGAGTGATGCGGATCGCGCAGCTCGGCCCGCTTCATCGCGGAGCAAGTGGGGCACGCTGAGCGGGAGGGTGGACCAACCACTCCCGAAACCACTCCTAAAGGAGGAACGAATGGCTCTACCGGTACGCGAGCATCCCTTTCGGCTTTCCTGCAGGCGCGGCTCTCCAGCCCCGGCGCGGCCCGGTCCCGTTTTCGGTAATGGCGCACCGCCCCAGTGGGCGATTCTGAGCCAGCCTCCCCACCGCCGGCGGTGTCGGCAGCGCCGCACTCCGCAGAT
>CAYQDT010000541.1:0-3847 GCA_964416225.1 uncultured bacterium | reverse complement strand
GGACTGCCCCGCTGCGGCGGACGGGATGGGGTGAGATGATCCAGGTCTCCGGCAGAACAGCAACCCATTGTGACGGGATTACCCGCCGCTCGTTCGTGCGGGCCGGGGCCCTCGGCGTGGGCGGTTTGCTCCTGCCCGACTTCCTGCGGGCCCGGGAAGCGCAGGCCGCGGGCAAGCCGGACACCGCCGTCATCCTGTTCTGGCTGAGCGGCGGCCCCGGTCACATGGAAACCTGGGACCCGAAGCCGGATGCGCCGCGAGAATACCGGGGACCGCTGGGCGCCATTCGGACCACGGTTGACGGGATTCGGTTCTCGGAGTTGCTGCCGGAGCAAGCGAAGATTGCGGATAAGCTGGCCGTGATCCGGAGCGTCCACCACGGAACGGGCGATCACACCAAGGGCAACCACTGGATGCTCACGGGCTGGGAAGGCCCGAACTTCAATGACGTCACCCGGGTCCAGCGCAATCCCTCGCTCGGCTCCGTGGCGGCCGCGCTGCGGGGCGCCAACGAGGCCGGCGTGCCGCCTTACGCGGCGGTCCCCCATTTGCGCGGGGGAACGGATAATCTCTTCCACTACCACGCCTATATCGGAGCCCGGTACAACCCGTTCATCGCCAACAGCGATCCGAACGAGCGCGACTATGCGGTTCGGGACCTCGCGCTTTCCCGGGGGCTCAGCCTGGGGCGTCTCGAGAACCGGCAGCGGTTTCTGGAGAAGTTCGATCAACTGCGGGCGGATGGCGACGCGGCGATCGCGGAGCGGGACGGGGCGTACCAGCGCGCCTTCGAGATGCTGACGGGGCCGGCCGCGCGCTCCGCGTTCGACATCGGCCGCGAGCCCGCCGCGCTCCGGGACCGCTACGGCAGACACACCTTCGGCCAGAGCGCCCTGCTGGCGCGGCGGCTCGTGGAGGCGGGAGTCACCTTCGTAACGGTCAACTGCGTTCCCTGGGACCACCACGGCACCCCGCCGCAGCTCAAGACGGAGGAGGGCGCGCGGAAGCTGATCCCGCCCCTCGACCGCGCCATCGCCGCGCTGGTCGAGGACCTGGTCCAGCGCGGACTGTTCGACCGGGTTCTCGTGGTGGCGATGGGCGAGTTCGGGCGCACCCCGAAGATGAACAACGACGCCGGCCGGGACCACTGGGGCGACACCTTCAGCGTCCTGATGGCCAACGGCGGCATGCGGATGGGCCAGGCGGTGGGCGCGAGCAGCCCGCGCGGGGAATATCCCACCGAGCGGCCGGTGACGCCGCAGGACGTCCTGGCCACCGTCTACCACCACCTCGGCATCGATCCCCACGCCCACAGCTTCCTCGATCGCACCGGCCGGCCGATCGCCATTCTGGACGGGGGCGAGCCGATCCGGGAGCTGATCGGGTAGCCGGCACCCCTCGAATTCGTAAAGAGGGAGAGCCTGGGAATGCGGGAGCACGGGTGCGCGGGAACGCGCGCATCGCCGCTGCAGCGGTGCCCCGGTTGCCTCTTCATGGCCCGCCGTCTCCGTGGTGCCCCCTCTCTGGGTTGGGTCCGCCGGGGGCTTCGCGCGCTCCGTGTTGACAGTGGATTCAGAAATTCGGATACTCATTGGGTCCGCCACCGATCCGCAACATCTCCATTGTGGTAGCAGGAGAGTTCAATGCGCGCCCGCCTTCGCTGGCACCACCCCGTTGTCCTCACCACCGGCGCCGCCGCCCTCGCGCTGGCCGGGTACACGCTCGGCACGGGCATCGGCTCCTCCCCGGCGCGCCGGTCCCACGGGGGGATGCTCCCGCTCGAAGTGCGGTCGGAGGTCGGTGCGGCGGAAGCGGCCACCCTGGACGGCGGCGCCGAGGGGATCATCCTTGCGCAGCGCAAGCGGGTGATGGGCCGCCTCCGCTCGCTCGAGGCGGTGCGGCGCGTGGCGACGCAGATCCGCCCGCTGGTCGACCGCGCGCTCGAGGATCCCGCGCTGCAGGGTGACCTCCGCGCGCTCGCCGCGGCGTCGGGGATGTCGCTCACCCAGTTTCGGAGCTATTTCGCCGGTAAGCAGGAAGCGGATCTGCTGCTGGAGTCGGGCGGAGACCCGAACGCGCGCTCCGCTGCCGCGGCCATCGGCGTGGCTCAATTCCTCTGCGGGACGGGGCAGCGATGCGGCCTGCGCGTGAACCGGCGCGCCTGCGGGACCCTCTCCCGGCAGATCGACGCCGTGGAGCGACAGCTTGCGTGGCTCGGCACCCAGCCGGAGAGCTGGACGAAGCCGGTGCCGGCGGCTCTGCGGGGCGTGCACCCCACCGGCGCGAAAGGGCCCGGCGGCGCGGGCTTTAGCCTGTTCAGTCCGCCCACGGACCATCCCGCCGATGCATGGACGCGAGATCAGTGGATCGCTTACCGGCGGCACCAGTGGGATAACCTGGTGGCGCGTCGCCGGCAGACGGATGAGCGGTATGACGCCGCCAAGGCGGTCCGAGCGCAAGCGCGGTACCTGGTCCACCTCACCCGCCGCTTCGGCAGCGTGGACTGGGCACTGCAGGCCTACCACGGCGGCGAGGCCGGCGTCTCCAAGGAGATGGCGCTGCTCGCGTCCGCCGGCATGCGGGAAACGCTCGCCAGCCGGGGATCGCTCCGTCGCGGCGGCACTTACACCGAGCTGTACCGCCGGATGTCCCCCACCGGCACGCCGGCGGCCTTCTCGTACATCTACGGCCGGAGCGACGACCACCGCTATTACTGGTGGAAGGCGCTCATGGCCGAGCGGGCGCTGGATCTCTACCGGCGGGACCCGCGTGAGTTCGAGCGGGAGTGGCAGTCGCTCCACCCGGGCGAGAGCGCCGACGCCGCGCTCTACGACAACCCGGCCGCCCTCCAGTTCGCGGACCCGGGGGCGCTGCGGGCCGCCTACCACGACGGCACCCTCGTCTTCCTTCCGCGCCGGCTGCTGGCGCTCGGGGTGCGCACGGCGAATGTCGCCGTTCTGGAGCCGGAGAGCGCCGCGCTCCAGAAGGGGCTCCGCCCGGAAGCCATGGGCGCCCTGGCACGAATCGCGGAGATCTATCGCAGCCAGGGCGGCCGTGATCCGCTGACGCTGCTGGCGATGGTGCAGTCGAACGAATACCGCCAGAAGTGGCAGGCCCGGTACCCCTCGCCGCCGCTGCCCGCCGGCGTTCCGCGAGACCCGGAGTTCCACTCCACCGGCGTCGCCTTCGATCTCGCGCGGCCTTCCCGGGACTGGGACCGGAAGGTGCTGGAGTATTCCCTCGGCCGCCTGTACGACACGCTGCGCATTAGCTGGCGTCCTGAAACAGCCGGCGGCAGCCGCCGCTACCATGTGGTGGCGAATCCCACCTTCAAGGCGGAGCTGACCGCCGCGTACGAGAAGGCCGCCCGGTAGCGCGGAGCCGCGAGGCGCGGTCGACTTCACGTCCCCGCGACTTCATCCGCGGCGCCGGGGAGTGTGCCGCGCGGCGGTCCCGCTCCACAAGCGCCCGGACCGGCTCCTCGCTCCGTCGCGACCTCGCGCCGTCCCGCGGATGCGGCCCCCGCGCAAACGCCTCGCCGCGTCGCGATCCACCCCCCGACCCGTGCCGTCAACTCAGCGGTCCCGAGGGCATAGATCAGGAGGAAGCCGGCCTCGGGGAGGTAGTACCGGTGCGCCGGGCCGGGTGAAAGTGCGAGCGGCGCCTGGAGCGCTTCCGCCCAGACCAGTCCCACCGCCACGGCCGTGCGGCTTCGGCGCCACAGGGCGCCGGCGGTTGCCACGGCATATGCCAGCACCGCCATCCAGGGCCCCTCGCGCGCGCCGAAAACGTACAGCAGGCCGGCGACCCAACCGGCCGCCGGATTACGGGTGGGCGCTTCGTCCCA
>CAYQDT010000540.1:3065-3851 GCA_964416225.1 uncultured bacterium | reverse complement strand
CCGGATCGCCGAAGACGATGACCAGCGTCCGGTCCGGATCCTGGCGAAGCTCCTGGAGACCGCCGGGCGGACGGACATCCCGGTAGGAGTCGGCATGGACACGGCCAAGCGGGGCACGGGCGGACAAGAGGCGTGGGTGCGGGACTACAATTTGAACCGGTATCCCGGCCGCGTCTACCCGGATGGCGTCCAGGCGCTGATCGACACGGTGATGAGCGCGCGCGAGCCGGTGACGCTCGTGGCCATCGGCCCGGTGCCCAACCTGGCCGCCGCGCTCAGGCGGGAGCCGCGGATCGCGCAGCGGGCGCGCTTCGTCGGAATGCACGGCAGCGTCCGAGTCGGCTACGGCGGGAGCCGGACTCCGTCGCCGGAATACAACGTGCAGCAGGACGTGCCCGCGTGCCAGGCGGTCTTCACCGCGCCCTGGGAGATGACGATCACCCCGCTGGACACCTGCGGCCTGATTGATCTCCAGGGGGAGCGGTACCAGCGGGTGCGGCGCTCCCGTGACCCCCTCGCCGCCACGGTGATCGAGAACTACCGCATCTGGAGCGCGGCACAGCGCAAGCCGGGCCAGGCGGACCCCTCCGAGAGCCGCAGCAGCACCCTGTTCGACACGGTGGCGGCGTACCTCAGCTTCAGCCACGACCTTCTGAAACTGGAGCGGCTCCCCATCGCGGTGACGGACGACGGACTGACGGTGATCCGGCCCGGCGCCAAGGAGATCAACGTGGCCACCGAGTGGAAGGACCTGGAAGTCCTTCAGGTGGTGGACATGCAACCGGG
>CAYQDT010000540.1:0-3055 GCA_964416225.1 uncultured bacterium | reverse complement strand
CGCGACCTCCTCGTTCAGCGGCTCACGGGCGCCGAACGCGAGAAGTAGCGCCCGCGCCCCAACAAGCCAGGCGGCGGACCGTCGTGGATCAGCAGCGGGAGCTCGAGGCTGAGTCCGTGTCGGGATGATGCATGATGCACGTCGGACTGATCTGCCCGCCGGTCTCCGGCCACCTGAACCCGATGACGACGCTCGGTCGGGAGCTGCGGCGGCGGGGGCACCGGGTCACGCTGATTGGGATTGCGGACGCGGAGGCCCGAGCCCGGGCGGCCGGCCTGGAGTACGCGCCGATTGGCCTCCGCGAGCAGCCATGCGGCACCGTACTCCGGCTCAACGAAGAGCTCGGCCGGCTGCACGGCCTGGCGGCGGTGCGCTTCACGCTCGCGCATTTCGTGGAGAGTGCGGAGGTGCTCCTGCGTGAGGGCCCGGCCGTGATCCGCTCCACGGGCATCCAGGGCCTGCTCATCGACCAGACGTCCGCGGGGGGCGGGGTGGTGGCGGAGCATCTGCGCCTGCCGTACGTCACCGTCTGCTGCGCGCTGGCGATCAACGCGGAGCCGGACGTCCCGCCGCTCATCGCGCCCTGGGGCTACGCCCGAACGCCCCTCGCGCGGCTGCGCAACCGGCTGGGTTATGGCATGCTGGACCGGCTCCTCCGCCCGATCGGAGCGCTGCTGAACGCGCGGCGGTCCGAGTGGGGATTGCCGAAGGAGAACGGCCGGGAGACGGGCGGATCGCACCTGGCGCAGGTGGCGCAGCAGCCGAGCGGATTCGACTTCCCCCGGCGGCACCTCCCGCCGCAGTTCCATCACTGCGGCCCGTTCCACGACGGCGGAAGCGAGGGGGAGATCGACTTCCCGTGGGACCGCCTGGATGGGCGGCCCCTCATCTACGCCTCCCTGGGCACCCTCCAGAACCGCCTGGACCCCATTTTCCGGGCCATCGCCCAGGCGTGCGCCGGGCTGGACGCCCAGCTTGTGCTCTCCCTCGGCTCCCGAGACCGACGGCCTCCGGCGGAGCTGCCCGGCTCTCCTCTCGTTGTCCCGTTTGCGCCGCAGCTCCGGCTGCTCGAGCGCGCCTCCCTGGTCATCACCCATGCCGGGCTGAACACCACCCTGGAGAGCCTGAGCCGGGGAGTTCCGCTGGTCGCAATCCCGATTACGAATGATCAGCCCGGGGTTGCGGCGCGGATTGCGTACAGCGGTACCGGCGAGGTGGTTCCCCTTACCCGGGCCACCCCGCGCCGGCTCCGGACGGCGATCCGTCGGGTGCTTGCGGAGCCGCGCTACCGGGCCCAGGCGCGCCGTTTGCAGGAGGAGATCCGCAGCGCGGAAGGCATTCGGCGCGCGGTGGACGTCTCGGAAGAGGCGCTGCGAAGCGGCCGGCCGGTGCACCGTTCGGACGGGGGGCCGCACCCCGCCCGTCCCTGATCCCCTCTGCCGCCATCAGCCATGGTCGCGGGAACGCCCCGCCGAACCCCGCTCCCCGCCGCGGTGGGGCCGAACCGAAAGCAGCCCCGGGCACCGGAAGAATCCGGGTGCCGCGGGGCCGCTTCGGGACCTTCGCGAAAGCGGGACGCTCTACACGAGCGCCAGCTCCCGCGGAATTACGGCTCCGGACGGTTCTCGCTCCTGAGGGAACCGCGCGCCACGTTCGACCACTCGCACGTGGAGATCTTCGCCGCCAAAAGTGGCTTTGAAATCCGCGACGACGAGATCGACATCAAACGGGCGGCAACTGAAGACATCGACAAAAGCAGTCCCGATCGTGTGCTGATCGTCGCTGCAGGCCATGTAGGGGTAGGTGTGGATGCTGGCGTGGCTCGTGGTGAGCCCTACCACACCCGTGACGCCGCTTTCCAGCGGGTTGACGTTGACGTAATCGTGACAATAGGGGGGGAACAGCACATCCATCCCCAGCTTGCGTGGCAGATCGTGGAGCCAGCGATACACCAGGCCCAGGTCTGACAGCCGCTCAGGGTCGCAGCCATAGGCGTCGATCGTCAGGTGGGGGCCATACCCTCCGCGTTGAAACTTTTCCAACTCAAGCAGTCCTCCTCAGGAAGGCGACCGGTGGACCCGTCCGTCCGCCGGCCGGCGATGACACTCCGCGCGGGCGATATTCGCGACCCGGAGACCAAGCACGCATTAAAGCAACAAATCGCCGGCGCGTCAACGAAAAAGTATATTCCATACGCTCCCGGAGTGACGGATCTGAACGACACACGGGAAAAACGGAGTTCTGTGGCTCACCTCGTCCTGGATTCGCTAGAATCTAAGTGAGGCAGGCAGCAAAGCCGGCCATCCCTGGCCGGGCTTCCGGAGCGGAGGTTTCTCATGGTGAGCAGCGAGTGGCCGGGCACCCATGAGGTGGCGGCCGTGTTCGAGGACGAGGTGCGCGCGCTGGGCGGTTCCGTTACCGATACCGTGGACGATGGGTCTCATCTTTACCTGCGGTCCGTGCTTCCGGAGTGCCGCGAGACGAGACCCGGAGACGGTATCCAGGCGGGAGTGGCGCTCCGGATGGTGGGTGGGGAAATTCTCATTCACCCGTACCTGTACCGCCTAGTGTGCAAGAACGGCGCCATCTGGGCGCGGAGGCTCGCCACCACGCGCCTGGAGATGGGCGAGACCCGAACCGTGGAGGACGTGGCCCCGCAAATCCGAGAGGCGGTACGCGCATGCGCCGCGCCCGAAGTGTTCCGAGGAGCGATGGAGGCGATCGGCTCCAGCCAGCGGCGGCCCGCGGACCTGGAAATCACCCTGCTCTCCTGGATGAGCGGGCTGCCCGGCGAGCGCGCCGCCCGTCTGCTGAGGCAGATCGTCGAGAATTTTTCCCGGGAAGCGGATCTGTCGGCGTTCGGGCTGATGAACGCGGTCACCGCGCTTGCCCGGGACACCGCGGACGCGGAGCTGCGCTGGCGCCTCGAGGAGCTCGGCGGCGGCATCCCGGCGCTGCTCGCCCCGGTCCCCGGGCGCGTCCTCCCCGAGCGGGAAGCTCCGCCGCGGGAACACGCCACCCTGATGCGGGTCTGACCCGTTCACCGGACCCTTTC
>CAYQDT010000539.1:0-3864 GCA_964416225.1 uncultured bacterium | reverse complement strand
GCCCTCGACGCCGGGACCGAGCTCCGTGATCGTGCCGGCAAACTCGTGCCCCATGGTGATCGGCGGCTTCCGGCGCGGGCTTCGCGCCACGAAGCCCCCCATCTCGGAGCCGCAGATGCCGCAGGCGCCCACCTCCACAATCACCTCGCCCGGGGCGGCCTGGGGCTCGGGAAGGTCCGGACGGAATTCCAGCTCGCCGAAGTTGGGGTAAAGAAGTGCTCGCATAGTGTTTGTGCCGGGTAGCTCTGTTCGTGATCCTGATCGTTCCTGCCTGGGGTCCTGCCGCGCGCCGCGGGGCGGCCGGGCTCCAACCGGCGGCGCCTACCGCATCCGCCGCCGGTCCCGGCGTGGCCGTCCGGCGCACGCCTTCTCGCGCGGTCAGCCGCGCTCCGGAAGCTCTTCCACGGGCGCCATCGGGTCGTAGCGCAGCGCCTCCGGGTCCTCACCGGCCTCCGTGAAGTCCGCGAGCGCATTGAGCGACGTGTCCACCAGCTCCTGGAAGAAGGGCACCTGCGCCGGCTCCGCAGCGCTCTCAATCTGGAGTGCGACGGCCGCGGCAATGGTGGCCTCGTGCTCCATCCCGAGCCATTTCAGCTTCCGCGCGGCGTCAACCAGACGCTGCCGCCAGAGCTCCGCCAGCTCCGGCGTGACGAGCTTCCGCACGGCTTCAGCGCACAGCCCGTCCAGCTCCCGATCCGCCGCTTCCGCGTCCGCCTCGTCCCCATCCTCGAGCTGCTCCATCAGCTCCGACCACCGCTCCAACCAGGGCTGCAGGTCGGCCGGCTCGAGAGCCCAGGTCGAGAACAGGCCCTCATGGAGCAGGCAGGAGAGATGCTGCGCGAGCTCCGCCCGCTGCGCTTCGGGCAGGGCGCGCGGAGCGGCGAGGGGATCCTCCGGAGCGTATGCTTCGGGGACCGGGCCGACGCGGCGCTCCCACTCCTCGAGATGATCGTCGAGCGGGAACCCGCTGGTCGCGTTGATGCCGCGTGCCTGCTGGATCTGCCAGCGCGCAAAATCCGCGGGAACCGGAACGAGCGGCTCGCCCTCGGCGCGGTTTCGCTCCTGGAGCTCGTCCCACTCCCGCCGGCTCATCGGGACGAAGAGACCGTCCTTCACGCCCGCCTGATCGTTCCAGAGAACGATGGAGGAGTGCCAGACACCATACCGGTCCTGGAGGCGCGCGATGGTCTCGCGGCTCCCGACACCGTCGGAAAACGACTCCCAGGTGTCGCGGAGGGTGTATTCGGGCACCGAGCCCGCCACGCCCTCCGGCTTCGGGACGGAGACGTTGATCCCCCGCGCCTGCAGCGCCTCGACCGCCTGCCACGCGAGCTTCCCACGCTCCCCCTCCGGATGGGCGCGGAACGCCTCTACCAGCACCTCGCCCGCCGCGCGGGTCCCGAGCAGTGGGAGCGCACCGAGCGCGGCCAGCGCCAGCTCCTCGCCTTCATCCAGCGCGGCGCCGCGGAGGAGCGGGAGGACTTCCTTTCCCAGGTTCAACGCCAGGAACTGGAGAAGCGCGTCGGCATCCAGATCCGGCTGCTGCTTGAGCACCTGGGCGATGGTTCCCCAGCCTTCCGGGCTTTCTCGCGCGAGCTGCTGCAACGAGCGGACGACTTCCAGCACCTCGGGGGAAGCGCTGGGCGTCGCGGGCTGGCGCTGCGGCTTTCCCGACTTCCGGACCTTGCCGGGTTGTGATTTCTTAGACATCGACGTGGGTCTTCATGAGTCAAAACAGAGCTTCGGGCGCTCCGGCCCGCGGAGGAGCCGGCCGAAGCGGCGCGTCACCCCGTATACCGCCGCGCGGGACGATAGCGAAGCCGCTCCAGGTCTTCCCCCCGCTGGAGCATGAGGGCCGCCGCGATGACGCTGCGCTCCACGAGTGCCACGCAAAAGGGGTTTGCCCCGACCGGCGCATCGCTCTCCAGCGACCATGCCGCCACCGCCGCCAACCGTGCGAGGGCCGGCTGGCGCCTCCAGTCATAGATGCGCGCCAGGTCCAGCAGCCGCCCGCGATAGCAGCCGCGCTGCCGCGCATCCATGAGCGCGGTTGCGGCGTCCGCCACCACCTGCCGAATCTCCGCCTCAAGGGCCTCGCTGGCGCCGCGCAGCCGGAGACGGTGTTGAAGGTTGTTCCACTGCGCCGCCCAGGGCGCGCAGTCGCCGGCTTCCAGGAACCAGCGCTTCACTTCGGCGTGGGTGAACAGCTCGGGCGCCCCCTGCAGGACGGCCCGGCGCTCCTCATCCGTCATCGTCTCGATCTGGGCGAGCGGATCCGGCGGCTGATAATCGGCCGCCGGCGGTCCGACCAGCTCGTCCCACTCCTTCAGATAGTCGCGCAGCGGAAGCCCGGTCTCGGCGTTGAGGCGGCGGCCGGTCTCCACCTGCCAGCGGGCGTAGTCGATGGGACACGGCGACTGCGGGAGCCCCCGATCATCCATCCGCTGCAGCCGCTCCTGCCACTCCTGGCGGCTCATGGGCCGCATGAAGCCGTCTTTGACGCCGGCCTGATCATTCCAGAGAACCAGCACCGCGTGCCACACGCCGTACTGGTCCTGCAGCCGCGCCGCAACCGACCGGGAGCCGACGCCGTCCGGAACGCTCACGTAGGCGTCCCGCAGCGTATAGCGCGCCGCGTCGTCCGGCGCCGCCTCCGGCTGCGGGATCGCCACGCTGATCCCGCGCGCGCCGAACGCCTTCGCGCCCTGCCATGCGTGCTCAGCGACCGGCCCCTCGGGACGCGCCTGGTACGCCTCCGCCAGGATATCCGCGGCGGCGCGCGTTCCGAACAGCGGCAGCAGCTTGACCGCGCTCACCGCCACACTCTCCGAGCTGCCCAGCGCCGCCGACCGGAAGAGGGGCAGCACTTCTTTCCCCATGCCGCGCGCCAGCTCCGCGAGAACCCGCTCCCGCTCTTCCAGCTCCCGCTTCTCCAGTGCCTGGAGCGTCGCCTTCAACCCGTCCGGCACCCGCCGGAGCAGCGCACGCAGCTCCTGTGCGGCCGGCGAATAGCTGCGCGCGGGCGCGGCGGTCTTGACTGCGGGCCCCCGCTTCCTTCCCTTTTCCGGTTTTCCCATGCGTTTGCTGTATCCCACGCCGGCTTCGTTGCCGGTGAAACATCCATCGCCCGCGCTCCCATCCTGGCGGAGAGCCTCGGTCGCCCGCGCCGGAGGGCGCGGCGTACAGGTGAGGATTAGCCCCGCGGCCGGTCTTCTCCCTCCTTCCAGCGCCCGCTCGGAAGGCGAGGAGACCGGGGCCGGAAGCCGGTCCGTCCCCCAAGTATGTCCGCCCGAAGGCCCGGAAGACCGGTGAAAAGGGGTGCGTTCTGACCGGGGCGGCCCGTTCCGCGGGCCGGGCGGTCGATGCGGCGGGAAAGGGCCCGGCATCCGCCGGCGCGGCGAATCCGCGCGGAAGGGGTCAACGCGGGTTCCGGCCGGCGGTCAGCGGGACGGGAGCCAGACCGCCATTCCGCCCGGCTCGCGGTTGCCCCAGAGGCAATAGGGTACGGCCACCAGCTCCACCTTCCACTCCGCCGGGCATCCAATGTTGCCCGCCGGCGCATAGAGCCTGCCGTCCCAGGCGGCCGCCGCGGCGCGCAGGGTGGCCGCACCGCGGAGGGTCATCACGCCGCCCAGCAGGCCCTCGTCCCACTCGGCGCGCAGCCCGGGCTCCCGCGCCAGCACGACCTCCCGCGGGTCAACGCCCAGATCCACCTGCTCGACGCAGTAGATGAGCGGACCGCGGCGGAGGGCTACACAGCCTCGGTTGTTCATCACGTACGGATGACTTTCCAGGAGCGCCGGCCGCATGGGGAGGGAGAGGCGGATCGTGTCGCCGCGGCGCCACGTGCGGGCCGCGAGGGTC
>CAYQDT010000538.1:0-3874 GCA_964416225.1 uncultured bacterium | reverse complement strand
CGCTGAGGGGTCGGTCCATATAGAGCTGGTGACTGTAGCGGCCCGCCATCTTGCGCAGGAAGTACTCGCGCGAGAGCACTCCCTCCAGGCGCCCGTCCCGCGTCACCAGCACGCCCGGAAGCTCCGGGTCCTGTTCAAACCGCTCGGCCACCACGCGCCCGCCGGTGGATTCCGGAAAGGAGGCATCGAAGTACGGAAGATCGACAAGTCGCACGCCGTCTCGCTCGGTCGAGAGTGGTTCGGGCAGGACATACGCTGAATCCGCACCCTCGGGGGGTGCGGGAGCTGCGGAAGAGGTGGTAATCGAGGGACTCACGGCCTGGCTCGCTCTCGTTTCGGCACAAATCGGGCATACCGCGCCCGATTTGGTTTCGGTTCAGGATACGGCAGCCTCAAGCCCGCAGCCTGGTCGCGCGCCAAATCTTAAGACACTCCCGGGCGGCGCTCGCGGACGCCGATGCGGCGATCGGCCATGCCCCGTTAGCGCGAATGCCGCATGGCCAGCTCGCACCGCGACGGCAAGGAGCCGTGTCCACCTCGCCCTTTCCCCTCCCCTCTCCGTGCTCTACGCGGTGATGGTGAAAAGAGCGCTCCCGCGGTGGCCGCGGCCTTTTCCTGCGCGGTGGTGCGCCGGAGGGGCATGGGGAGCTGCTCGGAAGCGAGCCCTTGCGGCGCGTGTTCCTGCGTCACCGGTGGCCGCAGTGTCCTCTCCGTCTCCTCCCCGTGCCTCGGTGTCTCCCTGGTGAAAAATCTCCGCGGTGAAGAATCCGAGTTAGAGGAGCTCATGGAGCGGAGTTCCCTCGGTAAGCGGCAGGGGCCGGCCGTCGAACGAGGGGTAGGTGATGCCGGCGGGATCGTAGCCGAGCGCCGCGTAGACGGTGGCGTGGATGTCTGCGGGAGAGACGGGCCGCTCCACGGGGAACGCGCCCTGCCGGTCGCTGGCGCCGACCACCTGCCCGCCGCGGATCCCGCCGCCCGCCAGGAGCACGGAGTAGCACTGCGGCCAATGGTCCCGTCCGGCGTCGGCATTGATCTTCGGGGTCCGCCCGAAGTCTCCCATCCAGACCACCAGGGTGCTGTCCAGCAGGCCGCGCGTCGCCAGGTCCTCCAGCAGGGCCGAAAAGGCGGTCTCCATCGGCGGAACGAGCCGGTCCCTCATGGCACGGAAGTTGTCCTTGTGGGTGTCCCACACGATGCTCTGGCCGTTCACCGTGGTGACGAAGCGGGCTCCCGCCTCGACGAGCCGCCGCGCGAGGAGGTGGGACTGCCCCCAGGGGTGCCGGCCGTAGCGGTCCCGGACCCGGTCCGGCTCCGCGGAGAGGTCGAACGCCTTCCGCACTTCCGGCGAGGTGACCAGCGAGAACGCCTTCTGCTGGGCCGTGTCCAGGTCGCGCAGCGCCGACTCATCCAGGCTGCGCAGGCCGTGGTCCAGCGTCTGGAGGAGGCTTTGGCGCTTCCGGAGCCGCTGAACGGTGAGCCCGGGAGCCGGGTCGATGTTCGGGACTCTGAAGTCCCGGGCGTTGGGGTCTCCGTTCAGCACGAACGGATCAAACCGGGAGCCGAGCATCCCACCGAACTGGCCGGGGGTGATGTAGACGGTGCTGTCGCAGTGGGGCGCCGGGGTGATGACGTAGGGCGGCAGCGCGCCCGTGTAGCCGTTCTGCCGCGCCAGCCAGCCGACGAGGGTCCCGAAGCTCGGATAATCACTGTGTGTCGGGTTGATCAGGGTGCTGTCCACGGGGTACGGCCGTCCGACGATCGACCAGTACATCCCCGCGTTGTGCTGCGCGTGCGTGTGGTTGACGGTCCGCACGATGGCATACCGGTCGGCGAGCTTTGCGAGGCGCGGCAGCAGCTCGCTGACCTGGATCCCGGGGACATTCGTCCCGATCGGCTTGAACTCTCCCCGGATCTCGGCCGGGGCATCCGGCTTCAGGTCCCAGAGGTCGAGCTGGCTGGGCGCGCCGCAGTTAAAGATCAGGATGACGGACCGCGCCGGGCCGCGTCCGCTCACGGCGCCCGCCGCCGCGGCCCGGTTCCAATCCGCCAGGCCGAATCCGAGCGCGCTGAGGCCGCCCACGCGCAGGATCTCGCGCCGGCTCCAGCTATCACAGAGGCGCGTCGATCCGCCCAATTCCAGGGAGATCATGACTGCTGACCGTTCGGGAAGTGATCCCGTTTGGGAAGTGACCCGTTCGGGAAGTGATCCGTCTGGGACCGTGGGACAATGAGGGGCGGCGAAAGTTTCCCGGACCGGATGGATGGAGGTCTCGGGAGCGATGCGGCAAAAGCGCCACCCATGTTTCCCCTGGCGAATTGGTGGGAAAGCACGTCTTACTCTGCCTGGAAATCGGCCCCAGCGACGGGAGGCGCTGATGGCTACGCGTATGGAAGCAGCGCTGGAGCGCTGGGAGGCCGCCCTGGAGGCGGATGAAGCGCTGGAGCGGGCCGGCGTACCCAAGGAGGACCCGCGCCGGCAGGAGCTGGCCGCGAACCTGCAGGACGCGGACGCGGAAGTGCTGCGGCTCCTCGACTTCGATCCGGACGCCGGCTTTCGGAGCTGGACGCCCCTGGTGCTCGCAAGCCCACTGGACCACCAGACGCGAGGTGGGCGGGTGATCAATTGAACGGGTGCCGGTGCCAAGACCGGCTTCCCGTTGAGCGGCTGCAGATCCACGGCTCGCCATCTCCAGCGCAGCGGCCGCCGGCCTAACCGCGTCAGCCGGCCTCGGGTGGGGCCGGGGACTGTCGCTCGCGGCGGGTGCGGCCCTTGGTGGGTGCGGGAGCGGTGCCCGGATCGGCGGCTGCTTCTCCGTCCGCCGGCTCGGCGGCGCGGCGGGGGCTCCGCTGCGGGCTCGCAGACCGCCGGCCGTTCTTCAGGGCGGGGCCCGGCTCTTCCGTGGGCGCGCCGGGCCCCGCCGGGGCATGGTCGGCGTAGTACTCCAGGAGCAGCCCGTGGACCTCGTCACCCGTGGTCAGGTGCCGCTGCACGAGGTCGGTGAGCGCGGCAAAGGTGACCGGCACCGCGACCGGGATCTCGATACTCCGGTCGCCGACGGTCACCGTTAGCGGCACCCGGATCACTCGCGTCGTCTGCTCCATCGCTCCACTCCATCCCCCCGGACCGCGCTCCCGGCCCAGATGACCGGTCGCAGCCCAGTGCTCCCGGCGCTCCAGCCCTCTCGGCGTCCCGCTCCCTCGCCGCTCGGTGGCTGCGGGGTGAACCATCCAGGCTAGAATCCGAACTCTACCCGCGCCTCCGGCGTTTCCTTCAACAGCCGCATCCGGAAGTTTCCGACTTCGATCTCCGAATCATCGGCGAGCCGGCGCGTCTCCATCACCAGCCCGCCGTCCACCCGGATCCCGGTGGGGCTATTGTTCCCGACCAGAAACGTATTGTAATCCGCGCCGGTGGAGCGGTCGGCATAGATGTAGATCCAGGCGTGGCAGCCGCGGGTGACGCTGTTATCCGGATCGAAGAGGCGAATATCCGGAACCAGGCCGCCCGCAGGGTCCTCCCGGCCGATCAGGAGCACCCCGCGGCGCAGCGGGCGCTCTCCCAGGACCTGCGGGGGATCTTCCGGCCGCCCCGCGGCGCTCTCGGGCCGGCCTTCTTCCGGGGTCGGCGCCTGCGGATCCTGGAAAAAGGCGCTGATCCGCGATGCGGACGTCTCGCCCTCACTCCGATGGGGCGCGTAGCTGCCCGGCTTATACACCACCAGCCGGCCGACCACCTCGTCTCGCGCCAATCCGTTATAGACCAGCCGCAGTTGAACCACGTGTGGGCGCTCCTCACCGGAGGGCGGCAGCTCCACGACCATGTTCTGCGGCTCGAAGTCGGGCAGCTCCACGCGCACTTCCACGGCTCCCGCGG
>CAYQDT010000537.1:0-3875 GCA_964416225.1 uncultured bacterium | reverse complement strand
CAACTTCCAGGAGATGCTCAGCAACCTGATGCCGGGCCGGAAGCGCACCCGCACCATGACGGTGGCGGAGGCGCGGGAGGCGCTGATCGGCGAAGAGGCGCGGAAGTTGGTCGATCAGGACGCCGTGAAGCGGGAGGCGGTGGAGCGCGCCCAGCAAGACGGCATCATTTTCGTGGACGAGATCGATAAGATCGCCACGCGCGAGGGCGGCTCCGGGCCGGACGTCTCCCGCGGCGGCGTGCAGCGGGACATTCTGCCGATCATCGAGGGCTCCACGGTCCAGACGAAGTTCGGCCCGGTCCGGACCGACCACATGCTGTTCATTGCGGCGGGCGCGTTCCACGTGAGCAAGCCGAGCGACCTTATTCCGGAGCTGCAGGGACGGCTTCCGATCCGCGTGGAGCTGGACAACCTGACGGAGGCGGACTTCCGGCGGATCCTGAGCGAGCCGGAAAACGCGCTGACCAAGCAGTACGCCGCGCTGCTTGCCACGGAGGAGGTGCAGCTCGAGTTCACCGAGGACGGGATCGGGGAGCTGGCACGGTTCGCGGCGGAAGTGAACCAGCGGACTGAGAACATCGGCGCGCGCCGCCTCCACACGATCATGGAGCGGCTGCTGGAGGAGATCTCCTTCGATGCGCCGGAGAACGTACGCGGGCCGGTCCGCGTCGACGCCCTCTTCGTGCGTCAGCGCCTCGACGCGGTGGCGAGCGACCAGGACCTCTCTCGCTACATCCTTTGACGAAGCTCGGACCAGGGGCGAACAGTGCGGCCGCTCACGAACACTCGGTCCGGTAGGGAAACCGGCGGTTACGGTTCGGACGGCGTTAGGAGACTTGGAAGCGCTATGGCTCTCACCTACGAACAGATTCAGGAGTACCACGCACGCCTGTCCGAGCACGGTGATCCCGTGCTGCTCCGGATGGAAGAGGAAGCGCGCGAGGACCGCTTCCCGATTATCGGACCCGCCGCCGGCAAGTTTTGCTATCTCATGGCCCGGGCAATCGGCGCGCGGAAGATCTTCGAGATGGGCTCCGGCTACGGGTACAGCACGCTCTGGTTTGCGCGGGCGGTTCGGGAGAACGGCGGCGGCACGGTCCACCATACCGTCTGGGATGAGGGGCTCAACCGCCGCGCCCGCGCGAATGTGGAGGAGGCCGGCTACACCGATCTCGTCCGGTTCCATCTCGGCGAGGCGGTCCTGACGCTTCGCGACACCGACGACACCTTCGACATCATCTTCAACGACATCGACAAGGACGGCTATCCCGCGAGCCTTTCCGTGATGAAGGCGAAGCTGCGCGTGGGTGGAATGATTCTCATCGACAACATGCTCTGGCACGGCCGCATTTTCGACCGGGAAGACTGCAGCCCCTCAACGGAGGGGATTCACGAATTCACCCGGATGCTGCAAGCCGACCCGGACTTCATTTTTCAGTTGATCCCGGTGCGAGACGGCGTCATCGCCGCGCTGCGGGTGGGCTAATAAGCGCCGGACGCTCCCGCGCTTTCCGCAGATCGCCGGGAGCGAGCGAGGGGCCGCCCGATCGACGATCGCCGCCCCACCCCACCGGTCATCAACGAGCAACCATCTCAACCTTCGCCCCATACCTGAATCATGCCGCGCACCGCCCACATCGACCGCACGACCGCCGAAACGCAGATCACGCTGACGCTGGACCTGGACGGCTCCGGCGCCGCGGACGTCCGGACCGGGGTGGGGTTTCTGGACCACATGCTCACCCTGTTCGCGCGTCATGGCCTCTTCGACCTCACGGTCCGGTGCAGCGGCGATCTCCACGTTGACCAGCACCACTCCGTTGAAGACGTGGGGATCTGCCTCGGTCTCGCCATCGCGGAGGCGGTGGGGGATAAGCGCGGGATTGTGCGGTACGGCACCTTCACCGTCCCGATGGACGAGTCGCTGGTAATGGTGAGCCTCGACCTGAGCGGCCGCCCCTTCCTGGTGTGCGGGCTGGAGATGGCGGGGCGAACGATCGGGGAGTTCGATGCGGAGCTCGCCCCCGAGTTCTTCCAGGCCGTCGCCTCCAGTGCCCGCATGACCCTTCACATCCACCCGTTCCACGGGCGCAACGGCCACCACCTGATCGAGGCTTCGTTCAAGGCGCTCGGAAGGGCGCTCGACGCCGCCACCCGCGTGGATGAGCGCGTCCAGGGCATTCCGAGCTCCAAAGGCGTCCTTTAAAAGCCGGCACCGGCCTCGCACCGACGCCTCACCGCGCTCCAGCCGCGGACGCCGCGGCTCGCACCCTCGCCGGTCCGGATCCCGGCCGCCTCCGCCGCCAGCGGACCCGACCGGCTCCCTCGCTCGCCGCCCCCGGCGGCGGCCCCACCGCTCATCCCGGACCGGCGCCGCCCGCAGCGGGCCGCCGGTTCGCATCCGCGGAACCCGGCAGCTAGCTAACACAAAACGTCTCGCAGAAGCGGGTGCGGGCGTTTCGGGGCTACTAGGGCCGGGTAAATGGTGAGCGATTGGGGTGGGGCTCCCTGCCCGTCCATTGTCCGGAAATCCTAGGCCGGCGGTCCATGAACTCGTGGTTCTTCCGGCGTCGTCTATAGTGGCCCCGCGGCGGGACCAGAAGTACGGGGGAGAAAATGGTGGATCGTGAACTGCTCGTGGACACGCTACCGCAGGTGGAGACCGAAGAGCTCCCGCTGAAGGTGGTTCCGGATTGGGACGAGCAGGTAAAGCGCGCGACGGACGTCTGCCGGTTGATCGATCGGCACCTGGATTACGAGGCTCGCGGCCGCCTCCTCCTGGACCTGGAAGATTTCCGGCCGCAGCACCTCTGCCCGGAGCAGCGGGTGCAGATGCTCAGTGATCTGTATGCCGTGAGCCACTAACGGCGGACTGCTGGTGATTGAGCGGGCCGGTCCTTGGGCCGGCCCGTGCTGCTCCGGGTTCTTCTCCGCCGCCCGGGGTGCCGGACGACCCGGAAGCGACGACCAAGGCATCCCCGAACCCCTTACCGGGAGGTGAGTGCGAGCACGACGAGGGTGCTCTCCGGCGGGTTCAGGATGAAGATGAGGTCGTCCCAGAACACGCCGTGGAACCACGAGGAGACTCCGGCGGCGGGCCAGATCCCATCACAGTCGGCCACCTGGCCGCGGTCCTCGACGCTCATCGTGCGGATATTGGCGCAGCCGTAGATGGCGTAGTTGGTCGAGACGCCGACGAGCGCCTGAAGGAGCTCGTCGTGCAGCACCTGGGCGTCCCGTCGGCTGCGTCCCTCGCCCAGCCCCGTTCCGTGCTCCAGAAACGCGCGCACGGACTGCAGGCGCTTGAACTCACAGAGCACGGGGGCCAAGTCGAAGCTCCACTCGGTCACCCGCAGCTCCTCCGCCGGGATGCCGACGAGCTCGTTGTAAGGACTTTCATAGAGGAGGAACTCGCCGTGCGCCTCATCCAGCGCCTGCAGCAGCTTGTGGAGCAGCAGCCGGTCCGGCGGCGCGGCGGGGGGGAGGCGGCACTCGTTGAGAGTCACGTCGAGAATCGCCAGGAGATACTCCAGGTTGCGGTCCTCGCAGAGTGCCCGAAGTACCGTCTCCACCGCGACCAGACGGGTGGGCGGCAGAAACCGGTGACTCAGCTCAACGATTTCTTCGGCGATGGGTGAGGGGTCGAGGCTCATGCGGAATGAGGGGCCGGAAGTCAGGGCTGGAGGAAGCGCCACCACGGCCTGCGCGGGGCGGGAGTCGGCGGCGGCGCCGCGGAGCGCTCCGCAAGCTGCTTCCAGAACCGCTCGGCCTCCGAGAGGTTGTCCGCGTCTACCTCGTGACCCCACTGCACGTCTTCGAGACGCATGTCGAGCGCGAACAGGTCAGCTTCAGCGTGCGCGGCGCGAGGATGCGCA
>CAYQDT010000536.1:0-3890 GCA_964416225.1 uncultured bacterium | reverse complement strand
CCTCCCACGGTTCCGGACGGGGGTAACGAGGATGCCGGGCGGGCGGCCCGCCCGGCCGCAGCCCCGCTCAGCAGCGGTTCGCGATGCTCCTTGGCCTATCGGATCCCGGAGTCATACTCCACGATGACCTCGGTCTCGCATCCGGCCCGCACCGTGACGTGCTGCGTCTTGCCGCGCGGATACGGGGCGCCGGGGTGCGGCGGCAGCGGCTCCAGCAGATAGGTGCCCGGCGGCAGGCGGAGCACGAAGGCCCCGCTCGCATCCGCGGTGACACGCGCCACTTCAGCGGCTCCGGCGAGCTGCCGGGCCACCAGCACGGCGCCCGGGAAGGGCCGCGTGGCCGGCTCGCCCGGCCGCTGTACGGGCGTGACCGGTCCGATCCGGGCCTGGCCGCGAATGCCGGACGGTGCCGTGGCGGCCGCCTTGCCCGGCGCCTCGCCGTCCCGTGCCGCGGGGGTCGCGGTGGCGTCCGCCGTCCAGGCAATCCCGGCCGCCGTCGCGAGGATCTGCTGCTCCAGGTTGCGCAAGCGGGACGGCCCGGCCTGCCCATAGTCCTCCACCGTTTTGCGGGCGCGGCTGCGCACGGCCGTGGTGAGGATGCTGGAGAGGTCGCTGATCGGCCGGCGGTAGTGGCTGCTCAGGCTGAAGAACCTCCGGGTCCGCAAGAGCTTTGCAAGCCGTTGGAATTCCGCTGGGGGCACCACGCCGTGGTAGCTCCCGAGATGCGCCACGTGAGCCGTGCCCACGTACGCGGCCGTTCCGTCGGCACGCAGGCGCACCATGTCTACGGGGCACGGCCCGAAGCACGGAGTGCGCTCGATCCGGATCTCAGAGATCGCCGAGCTCTCGGAAGCGTCCGAGGCTGCAGAGGGCGCCGGTACCGCGCTCCCGGCGGCAGTAAGCGCGCAGGCACCGAGGATCGATAGGAGCAAGAGGCGACGCATCGCAGATCCCCCGGCCATCGATTCGGCGCCGTGCCGGCCGGCACCTCCGGCGCGGGCGCTGCTCCCTTACCAGACGCCCTGTGCGCCGTTCCAGTCGAAGAAGCGATAGACCAGCGTCCGATAGGGACGGAAGGGATCGAAGGCCCCAATCAGCTCCCGGTCCGGCACCTCGCGGTCCTCGAACCAGGCCTTGCGCACCGTGCTGCGGAACCAGCTATCCACCGGCAGGTGATCGTACCGGCCGAGCAGCATCAGCACGTTGGCCGCCGCGTACGGGCCGATCCCGCGCAGTCCGCGGAGCTGGGCTTCGACCTCCTCCGCGGAGAGTGCCGGATCCTTGAGGCTTTCGAGGTCGAGCCGCCCCTCGGCGAGACTCCGCGCCAGGAGCGATAGCGGCTCGGCCCGGTAGCCGATCCGGCACTCCGCCTGGAGCACCGCCGGCTGCACCCGCGCAATCGCCGCGGGGACGGGGAACGCCACCCGCTCGACTGCACCCCGCGCGCCGTACCGCTCCACGAGGTTGCGGGTCATCGAGACCGTCTGCCGCCACGTCGTATTGACGCTGAACAGGGTCTTGACCAGGTCCTCCCACACGGTGGGTGACCGCAGGATGCGGCCCTGCCCCCGCTCGGCGGCCGCGCGGAGGCCCGGATGGGCCGCGCAGAGCGCGTGGAACGGGGCGAGCTCCTCGTCCAGCGCCAGCATCCACCGCACCCGCCGCAGCAGCTCCGGCACGTCGTCCGGAGCCGCCGCGGCGCGTACCTGCACGCCGTCTGGATGCGCCGATAGCGCCAGCTCGGTCACGCCTCCCGATGGGAGCTGCTCCACTCGGTAGAGCGTCTCCGTGTCGGGGTCCCAGCGGAACGGGTCCAGTCGCAGCCAGCCGTGAGAGAACGCCACGTCCCGGAACTGGAAGGGCGCGGCCACGGGAAGGATGTGTTCGACGGCTGGGAGCATGGCCAGAGGCGTAGGAGGGGGTCGGGGTGGACGCCGGACCGCGGACGGGTGTCGGCGGGAATCGCTTCCGCTACCACGTCAGCGTGCCGGGCGGACGGCCGGCGAGGGAGCGGAGGTACTGGGGTATGGGGAGCCACCCAAACTGTGCCAGCGCCTCGCGGGTCCAGGCGTAGTCCTCCTCGAGGTACCCCGGCAGGGCTTCCGCCGTGGCGGGGAGCGGTTCCCGCCCCCCCGCCATCCACGCTTTCAGCGTGCCCAGGTGCTGACCGTCCAGGTCAAGGGGAGCGCCCCAGTGGCGGTACTGGAGCAGCCGCGGGCCGGGGGAGGGAATCCCGCCGGTGAAGAGCGCCAGGCCGGGGTAGTTGGTGGTGGCGAGGCGGCCGCGCTGCGGAAAGAAGGTCACCAGCTGCGCGGCCGTCCGGAGCTTCCCCCGCTGGTTCTGCTGGGGCCAGATGCGGAGATAGACCGGCAGCTCGGGGTGGACGTAGACCGAGCTAAGGATGGGCGGCCCACCCTCACCCTCACCCCGCAGCGTGCCGAGGTGCCGGTAGCCCAGGCCCCGCCATTCCCCTTCCAACACCTCGCCGTCCGGCCCCAGTTCCGGCGTCTCGTCCGACCAGCGCCAGCGGATCGGCGCGGCGTACGCGCGGCGGACACCTTCGCGCAACCCCTGCCAGTAAGCGAAGAGGACCAGCGCCAGGCCCACGGACAGCGCGAGCGGAACGGGCCAGATACGGTGCGTCGGTGCCGCGATCAGCACCCCCACGAGGAAGCAGAGCAGGATCAGGAGGAGTGGCCGGTTTCTCATCAGGCCGGAGTACTTTCGGGAAGCGCGGCTCGGATTGCCCAACCCGCGGAAGGCGGGCCGCATTCTTAATGACGGAAGTCACGTTACCATATCGTTGGATCGCGCGGGAGTCGCATCCCTCGCTCCGGACCGCCGTCGCGCGGGCGCCGTTGCGCTCGGGGGTCTTCGCGCACCGGAACCGCTCGGGACGGCGGATCGTTACCCGGCATGGATCGTCCGGCGCCGAACCGACCGTCGTCACTCTTTCAGCCGCTGACCATCTCCGATGAGCTGTTTTGCCCGCACCTCCCGACTCCTGCGCGGCCTCTCGGCCGGGATCGGCATCGCGCTGCTTGCGTCCGGGGCGCGGGCACAGGCGCCTCCGGCGCGGGCGCAGAAGCCGCCGCCCGTCGGGATGGAGGCACAGGTTGGATTCCGCTATGGCCCGGACTGGATCATTCGCGCCGAACCGCTTCGCTGCGTGCCCGTGCGGGTGGTGCTGGATAACAACGAGGGCTCCGTCTCGGGCCGGCTGGAAGTGCGAGACCTTCGCGGCCGCACGACGGAGATGTCATTCGACCTGCCCCGGAAGGCGCACAAGGAGTACAGCCTGTACGTCCGCGCTCCCGCCGTGGATGAAGAGAACTCCCGGAGTACCTGGCTGGAGGTCTCCGCCATCTCCGGCAGCCGCGTGCTGAACCGGCAGCGGGTGACGGTGAAGCTCCTGACCGGATCGACGCTCGTGCGGGTTGCGGCGGAGGGCGGCAATCTGGAGTTTCTGAACCGCCGCGAGCAGTTTGACTTCGGCAGCGAAGAAAAGCGGATCTTCGTCGCGGCGGAGGCGGTGCAGGACCTCCCGCGCCAGTGGCCCGGGTATGAGCCGGCCGACCTGGTGGTGATGAATGGCGGCACCTGGCGCGAGATGGACGATGACCAGCGCCGCGCGCTCCGCATCTGGGTGGAGCAGGGCGGCCATGCGGTCCTCTGCGGGGAGAGCACCACGGAGTGGCGCGATCCGGACGGTCAGGCCCTCGCGGGGGTGCTGCCGGCGGAGCTCACCTCGCTCTCCCGGGTGGACGCGCTGCGGGCGTGGGGCGGGCAGCCATACGCCGCCCAGGGCGGCGGTCTGCTGACCGTGAGCGGCCCGCTCAATCCGGGCAGTGTCTCCCTCGATCGGGAAGGTGGGCGCCCGCTGGTGGTGC
>CAYQDT010000535.1:0-3891 GCA_964416225.1 uncultured bacterium | reverse complement strand
CCGGGTCCGCCGCCCAGGAGCGCCGTCACCTCCACGTCCTGGCGCCCGAGGGCTACGCGGGCGCCGCCACCCCCGGGCATCGGAGACCCCGGGCCCGCCCCGGGTCCGACGTCGTGGTAAACCAGCAGCCGCCAGTAGATAAACTGGATCGCCGCCAGAAGCAGCACCGCCACAATAGCGACGGCGCGCGGACTGAGCTGTTTCCTGAACATGGATCGGCTGCGCGTTAGTGAGAGGTTTCCGGCGCCACGCGCGGAGCATCCGGAGTCTCGAGTAGGATGACCGCAGCGCCGTCCAGCGTCGAGGCGCCTGGAAGTTCGCGCACCAGTCGTGGGAGGGCGAGATGCGACGGCACCTCGTATTCGCCGGCGTTGGTCCGAACCGCCAGATAGACCAGTCCGCGGCCGGTGGAATGGAGGGTGCCCGCACCCGGAAGCCAGTCCGTCACCGTTTCCCGCGTTCCGTCCGGGCCGAGGCGGTGGACACAGCGGAGTATTCCCGGGCGGTTCCCCTCCTCGCTGTCGGAGGTCCAGTAGAACGCGCCGTTTGACGCCACCCCTTCCTGAGGGCCATCCTCTGCCGCCAGCCGAACCGCGTCCCCGCCCGCGAGCGGAATGCGCAGGAATTCGGTGCTCGCGTCGCGTCGGACGCGCACGTAAGCAAACGGCGGATCCACCTCGATCAGGTCGCCCGGGCCGGGAGCCGTACCTCCCCACCAGGTGGCGAGCGTACGCGGCCGGCCGCCCGGCGTCAGCGACCGCAGATGGGCCGCCCCGGCCAGCGCGGCCACGTACGGCAGCACCGGGGTGGGTGCCGACTCGCTTTCGATCCAGTACACGGTGCCACCCGCCGCCCGGAGGCCGCCGGGGCTGCTGAGTGCGGGCGCAACTTCAGCGACAGGCCCACTCGACTCGTGCCGGCCGAAGAGGGTGCCGCGCCCGCCGTCACGGCGGAGCACCCAGAGGTCGTCTCCGTCCGCAGCGAGGTCCACCCAGTGCGGGTCCGACCCCAGAGAGCGGGCGGCGCCGTCGCCGGCGCGCTCCAGCAGCTCGACCGTGTCCCCACGGTCCTGGAGCCAGGACCAGCGGTGGTCGGCGGCGCTGAAGGCGATGATCCCCCGCCCGCGCTTTGCACCGCGGGCGGGGGCCGGCTGCCGTGCGGGCGGGGCCTGCGCCGCGGCAAGTGAAAAGACGAGCGCGCTCAGGAAGAATGCCAGAGCAAGGGGCGCATGGGGGATGAGCGAGGGCGATTTCACGGGTCTACAGTTGGAGCGCGGAGACGCCGGTTCCTCTCCCCACGACGGCGTGCCGTCCGCCCGGTTCGCCCGGATGCACCTCCGCCGAAACCGTGCCGCCGGTGCGGGAGCCTCCGCTCCGTGCAGGCGCATGTGGGATCTGCCGGCGTCAACCATTGATGGGCAGCCAGCTTGCCAACCAATGGCTATATTGACAATGGTCCGATCAATATCAGATGGCTTGCGAACCGTGCGCGAGCCCGGATATCCCGCGCTGGACGGGAGCCGTCGCAACCACCGACGATTTGGCGGCCGGCGCGCGCGGATCCGGCGCATGTCATCCGAATGGGGGATGGGGATCGCCCCCATTTTCGCCGGTTATTCATTCGAAGGGCGCAGGTTGGCCGGGTCCACGCACGCGTCCAGAATGCTTTTCGCTCCGCAGTGAGCTCGCAATCGTACGGATGGAGGTGCGCACCATGGTTTCCGGACGGACAAGTCTGGGTGAGATCCTGATCCGCAACGGCGTGATCGAGGAGCGCGACCTTCAGGCGGCACTCAAGTACGGGATGGCCAACGGCTGCCGCGTCGGGGAGGCGCTTAGCCGCCTGCGGCTCTGCTCGGACCTGGAGATCGCGCAGGCGCTCGCGCAGCAGCTCGAAATTCGTCTCATCGACTTCTCCGAAACACCGCCCCGTCCCGATGCGGTCGAGCTCATCCCGCGCGAGGTCGCGGTGGAATACAGCGTCGTGCCGGTCCACTTCGAAGGCCCGCGTCTGGTGGTCGCGATGCGCGATCCGTTCGACATCCGGGTGGACGACGCCATTCGAGAGGTCCTCGGCTGCCAGATCATTCCGGCGATCGCGCCGGAGTCGCAGCTTCGCGAGTTCTTCCAGCGCACGTACTATTCCGCCTCGCCCACGCCGGAGGCCCAGCCGTCCCCGCTCCCCGTCTCCGAGACGGAGCGAGACGTGGAAGTAACGGACTCGCAGACCCACGACATTGAGACGCTCGTGTACCACGCCGAGCAATTCTCATCCATCCGCATCGTGAACACGATCATCACGGATGCCGTGGAGAAGAAGGCGAGCGATATCCATATCGAGCCCGGCGCGGAGATGATCCGCGTGCGGTACCGCGTGGACGGGAAGCTGCGGAATGCCGTTACCATGCCTCTCGCCCCGCTGGAAAGCGTGGTGGCGCGAATCAAGATCATGTGCGGCATGGATATCGCCGTCAGCCGGCGACCGCAGGACGGGAGCTGCCGCCTCCGGATCGATGATCGCGCCATCGAAGTGCGTGCTTCGACGCTGCCGGGTGTTCACGGCGAGATCGTGGTCATGCGGCTGCTGGTCCAGGATGCCGGCCTGCATCACCTGGACGCGCTCGGGTTTCACCCGGAGATGCTCCGCCGCTTTGGGCAGGTGCTGTCGGACCCGCACGGGATGCTCCTCGTGACCGGCCCCACCGGCTCCGGAAAGACCACCACGCTGTACGCGTCGATGAACCGCCTGAACACGGAGGGAGTCAATATCATCTCCGTTGAGGATCCCGTGGAGGCGAAGGTCGCGGGTCTCAATCAGGTTCAGGTCGAAGAGCGCGCCGGTCGCAGCTTCGCCGCAGTGCTGCGCGCGATGCTCCGGCAGGACCCGGACGTGATTATGGTCGGTGAGATTCGCGACATGGAGACCGGCGAGATCGCTTGCCGCGCCGCGCTGACCGGCCACCTGGTTCTCTCCACCCTCCACACGCGGGACTCGATCGGCGCCCTGGCCCGCCTGATCGACATGGGAATCAGCCGGGACACGGTCACCGCCTCGCTCAATGCCGTGATCGCGCAGCGGCTGGTCCCGAAGATCTGCGAGGCATGCGCGGAGGATTACCTCCCTCCCATGCCGCTGCAGACCTACCTCCGCTCCCGCTACGACGCCCGCCTCCAGGCATCGTTCCGCCGCGGCAGGGGCTGCTCGGCCTGCGGACACACCGGCACCCGCGGCCGGATCGGCGTTTACGAGTTGCTGGTGTTGGACGACACCCTGAAGCGGCTGGTGCTGGAGAACGCCTCCACCGAGCAGTTACGGACTCAGGCGCGGGCCGGCGGCTTCGTCACCCTCCAGGAAGACGCCTTCCTGAAGGCGGCGGCGGGGCTCGTGCGGCCCGAGGAAGTGGTGGAGTTGGAGAGCGGCGGGCATGGCAGCGGCACGCCCGACCTGCTCTATGCGCCCGCCTAGAGCCATTCCGGCCCCAGTCCTGTCCCGCCCCGCGCGCCGCCTGAACTTGTGCCTGCTCCTGGAGTGATTGATGAGCCAGACGCTTCCCGGCTACGAAAAGGAAACGACCGGCGCCCCCAAGCCCGGCCTGCGGGGGGCCGGTCGCCCGCTGCCCGCCACGCGCACGACCGGCCAGACGCCGGTCCCCGCGGCGATGCCGGCGCCGGCGGCGCCCGAGCCCCGCTTCCGCCTGCCGTCCATCGGCGGCCCGAAGCGGGCCAAGCTGGAAGCGCTGGTACTCTTCACGCGGGAGTTCTCGACGCTGATCACCGCCGGGGTGAAGATCGGCAAGTGTTTCGAGATCATGGAGCAGCAGGCGGAAGATCCCGTGCTCAAGGCGGCCCTTGGCGCGGTTCTTACCGACATCCTGGCCGGGACCAAGCTGGC
>CAYQDT010000534.1:0-3894 GCA_964416225.1 uncultured bacterium | reverse complement strand
ACGACGGACACACAGACCTTCTACGACGCCTGGATCATCTACGACTATCCGTACAACCCGAGCCACATCTCCCACACCCACGACGCCACGAACACGGCGGCCTTCAGCGGGACCTTGACCCTGGAGGAGCGCTGGGGGCTGAAGGATTACACGGGGATGGGGGTCGGGTCGAACATCACCACGGACCCCTGGGAGCGACTGACGGGCGCCTCGATCAGCGTCAACTTCAGCAGCAGCCAGAGCTTCACCCTCAACTACTACGGCAATAACAACGTCACCCAGACCTTCTCTCCGAACTACAGCTACACCGGCACCTACACCCAATCATCGACCACCCTCGACAAGCCGTGGCGGAACTACTCGGTGTCCTTCGAGGCGGTGGTGATGGCGCAGTCCGGCGCCACGCCGGCCCCGCCGAGCACCGTCTCCTGGACGATCACCGCTTCCGGTCCGGGGCTGCAGTGGAGCGGCGCGGTGAATACCGTGCAGACCTCGCGCTCCGGGTTCTGGAACAGCAGCACGGGAGTTAGCGGCGTCGGCTCCACTGGGACGGGAACCGGCAGCTTCTCGGGGAGCGTCTTTAGCGGCACGCTCACCCAGAACACCGTCGGGGAATGGAGCCACCTGACCGCCACCCACAACGCCGATATCGCGCTGGACGGGGTGGTGGACGGGATCACCCGCTACCAGGACGGCGCGGGTCTCTCCGGCGTGCCGGTGCAGTGGACGACCGGACCGGATGTCAACGGGGTCGTTGACCCGGGCTCGACCCTGAACACGGACGTGAACGGGGCGGCTAGCGGCTTCCACTACCCGTACGCGGGCGGAGTGCTCACGGGCCGGAACGTCACGCTGAATAACGTGACGACCCTCAGCGAGGGGACGCCGGCGCTAACCGGGATGCAGATGCGTCTCGATCCGAACTGGGCGGACCAGAACGGGGTCATGCTGGTCTCCAGCGTGGGGTATCAGACGGGACTCCTGCAGTATCGGACCCAGCCTGATTACACGGTCGGGACCTGGAAGCTGGATAACAGCCACGCATTCGGGCTGTTCGCCTCCACCGTCTCCTGGTCACTGCTCTCGGGCACCGGGACGGCGAGCTATGACGCCGGACTCGCGGCGCTGAAGCTCGCCACCACGACGACCTGCCGCTTCACTCACACGGTCACCGCGAAGACCTTTCGGCCGTGCTTCTACCGCTACCTGACGCTCCACATGCGGGCGGACACGGCGGGGGCGCAGGTGCGGATCGGGCTCGCGCATTGGACGCCTCCGGTCGGCACGATCCAGTACCAGTACTGGACGATCACGGTCAACCAGGCGAACACCTGGGAAGATCACGAGATCGACCTGCTCCTCCCGACCTCGGCGGATGACACTTCCACGCCGCCGATGGATTACCTGTGGCAGCCGATCGGCTTTTACACGGACCAGTACGGGCAGATGGTGGTGGACGTGCAGACCGCCGGCGCGACCGTCTGGCTCCAGAGCGTGACGGGCAACGTCAAGCAGACCGGAAACCGGATCCCGGTGCTCCTGCTGCACGATCTGAACGCCGGGGTCCCGGAGGGGTCGTACTCCACGCAGCACAACGCGACGACCACGGATTACGGCTATACCCGGGAGTACAACGTCATCTCTCCGGCGCCGCCGTCGTCCCGGTGGGGAAACTTCAACGGCAACGTCTGGGGCCGGCTGATCGTCAACGGCGCGCTCTGTGCGGACTTCACGACGAGCAGCTCCGGCTGGCGCTCGATCCCGACGGACTGCAACGGCTTCTGGCAGGCGCTGCGCCAGTATTACGACGACACGGCGAATGATACGGGGCTGCACCTCACGTACACCGCGCCGAGCCCGCTCTACAACGGCAGTGCTTCCCACGACTGGAAGCGGTCCGGGGCGCTCTGGACGCGGCCGAACGACACCACGGCCACCACGGTCTCGGTGGCGGTGAGCTCCTCGCAGTCGCAGCAGAGCGGAATGCCGACGGGATATCCGGGGTGTGGGGATTACCATCAGGGCACCACCTACGCGGCGCGGCTGACGGTGCACTTCCACGGCTGCTTTGGCGGGGAAATCCTGGGGTGCCTGGGAAGCAACGGGCGCGCTCCCCTCTCCGGCGCGGCGCTGTCCCTCTACCGGGTGACCGGCGGGAACTGGAACGGCGGGATGACTCGCTCGCTCCTCACCTCGACCCTCACCACGAATGACGACGGCTTCTTCCGGTATTTCGCCCCTTATGGCGCGATCCAGCCCGTGACGAACAACCCGACGGTGCTGAACTCCCCGCCGTATGTCCAGCAGTACGACAACGTCTCCGGCGCCGTCGTCTACCGCTCGACGACGCTGGCCCAGGCATTCAACCCGTTCCTGATCGCGGGCAAGCCGTTCAAGCAGCAGGACACCGACGGCAACGCCCAGCGGTACCGCCCGAACGCGGGTCCGCTCGCGCCGGAGCTGCTCTACTGCTTCGATCGGTTCGGCACGTACTTCGGCTGGGGGGATTGCGCGGGGCCGCTGCGCGGCGTCTGCATCCTCTCCCCGATGCGCGGCGGCGTGCACCTGGCGTACGGGAGCACGGGCGGCGACATCAAGTACAAGACCTCGCCCACCCCCGGCGTACCCACCTTCGGCGCGGAGATCTCCGTCACCGGCGGCACGACCGACTCAGAGCCGCGAATGGCGGAAGGCGATCCGCAGGGGCGGATCAAGCTGGTCTTCACGCGCGGCGCCGACGTCTACCTGACCAACTCGGACGGGGACGGCGAGGCCGGCACCTGGAGCACGCCCGTGGCCCTCTTCAACAACGCCAAGCATCCCACCGTCTGCTACGACCCGACCTCCCGCACCTGGTTCTTCGCGGCCTACTCCGCCGGCGCCCTCACCGGCTCCATCCAGGGCCCTGCGGACTCCGCGCCGATCGCGCCATTCACGCTGACGGACAACAACGGCGCCAATCTCGCGCCGGATGACGACACCTTCCACGTCGCGCCGGCCGCCGCCGATTCCGCGCGGCGCTGGGAGCTGGCGTTCCTGAAGGGCGGGAGCGTGGTCGTCTACCAGTGCACGGACGACGGCTCGTCCTGGAAGCAGATCGTCTAACCGCCCGTTCGAGGAATCCGCATGCCCGTCTCGATCACCTACGCCCTGCCCGCGGCCTCCTGCCCGAGCCTGCCGTACCGCTCCAGCCCGATCAAACCTTCCGGGGCCACCGGCAGCGGCGGCCCTGCGGTCGCGCCAGTCTTCGTCTCCGGGGCGGTGGCGAACACCGCGCTGAAGCTGAACCAGGAAGGCATGCTCCTGGAGGCGCTCGGGAGCGCCGGGGCGGGCGGCTACGCCGTGGCGTACGGCCTCGACCTCTCCGACAGCGGGACGGCGCTCACCCTGGCCGTCGCGGCGGGTCAGGCGCTCATCGACGCGCCGGTCAACTACGACACGGCCGGAACGATCGCCCTCGCCGACAACGCGTACAACTGGATCTACCTGCTCCAGAACGGGACGCTCACAAAAACGAGCAGCGCCTCGGCGACTCCCGTGCCGGCGAACCCATCGGCCACCTGTGTTTTCCTCGGCCGCGTGCAGGTCTCGGCGGGGGCGATCACGAGCATCGACTACTCCGGCCGGCTCCTGGCCCAGGGCGGCGGCCTCTACCGCCAGACCGGAGACGCGGACGCGCCGGGGGACACGCCCCCGAGCCGCTACCTGCTCTTGACCCGCACGCAGTCCGGGGTCTGGCGCTGGAACGGGACGACCCACGAGCCGCCAGCGCAGACCGGCCGAGTAGCGACCACGTTCGCCAGCGCGGACCAGACCCTGCCGGCGGCCAGCTACCGCAAGGCGATCCCGTTGCGCGCCTCGCCGCCCGGCGCCGCGATGCGGCACCGCTCGATC
>CAYQDT010000533.1:0-3900 GCA_964416225.1 uncultured bacterium | reverse complement strand
CCCACGGGAAGAGCTCGCGGCGATCGCCCGGCTGTGTGCTCCATTCGAGCGCGTGGTTGTCGAATGTCATCCCACATTCCTGGGGCCGGAGCGTGGCGAAGCGTGCGCGGCGTTCCAGACCCTCCTCGGGGCTCAACTGGAGGTGGCGATCGGCCTGGAGACGGTGCATCCGGACGTACTGGCCCGGCTGAACAAGGGGATGACCCTGACGCAGTTCCGGTCTGCCTCGGAGTGGCTGTGCGGGCGGGCCATTGATCTCCGCGCGTTCGTCCTGGTACGTCCGCCCTGGCTCGACGAGGCGGAAGGCGTGGAGTGGGCCTGCCGCTCTCTCGACTTCGCGCAGGAGTGCGGAGCGGGCCTGTGCGCCGTGATTCCCACCCGGGCGGGCAACGGCGCCATGGACGCGCTCCAGGCCGCCGGAGAATTCACGCCTCCGACCCTCGGCTCCCTGGAAGCGGTGCTCCGCTACGGCATCGAGCGCGGATCCGGGAGAGTGGTCGCGGACCTCTGGGATATTGAGAAGTTTGCGGCATGCGCGGCCTGTGGAGGCCGGCGCGCGGAGCGGCTGGAGCGGATGAATAGAGAGCAGCGGGCGCTGCCCGCCATCCAGTGTGAGACCTGCAGGGAAACCTCCGGATGAGCGCCGCGTTCGATCTCCTGGTCCTGGGTTCCGGATTCGGCGGCACTCTGACGGCCATGGTCGCGCGGCGCCTCGGGCTGAAGGTGCTGCTGGTAGAGCGCGGCGCCCATCCCCGGTTCGCCATCGGAGAGTCAACCTCGCCGCTGGCGAACCTGCTGCTCGAGGAGCTGGCGGTTCGCTATGAGCTCCCGCGCCTGCTGCCGCTCACGGCGTTCGGTCCCTGGCGGCGGGAGTACCCCCAGCTTCCGGTCGGTCTCAAGCGCGGCTTCACGTACTACCGGCACGAAACGGGCCGGTCCTTCGGTCCCGACCCGGAGCGCGCCCGGCAGTTGCTGGTCGCGGCGTCGCCGCACGACGAGGTGGCGGACACGCACTGGTACCGCTCGGAGCTCGACTGGTTTCTGCTGCGCGAGGCGCAGGCGCTCGGGGCGGAGTACGTGGACTGCGTGGAGCTCACCGGTCTGGAGCGCGCCGGGGAGAGCGTGACCGTGTCGGGAGAGCGGTCCGGCCGTGCGGTACGGTACGGCGGGAGATTCTTGATCGATGCGACCGGCCCGCGCGGAGCCGTCAGCCGGCTGCTCTCCATTCCGGAAGAGCCGTTCAGCGAGTTCCCGGCCACGCAGGCGCTCTTCAGCCACTTCACCGGCGTGCGGCGCTTCGCGGAGTGCGCCGGGACGGGCGATGCGGTCCCGCCCTACCCCCCCGACGACGCGGCCCTGCATCACCTGTTCGACGGCGGGTGGATGTGGGTGCTCCGCTTCAATCATGGGATCACCAGTGCCGGCATTGCGGTCGAGGAGCGCCTCGCGGCCGACCTCCGCCTCGCCGATCCCGGCGCGTGGGGGCGCTTTCTCGCGCGCTATCCCTCAGTCGGGGAGCAGTTCGCCGAGGCGGAGGCGGTACGGCCCCTGGTCCACAGCCGCCGCCTCTCCTACCGCGCCGCCCGCTGTGTCGGCCCCGGCTGGGCCATGCTGCCCTCCGCGGCCGCCTTCGTCGATCCGCTCTTCAGCACCGGGTTTCCGCTGACGCTGCTGGGGGTTCACCGCCTGGCCCGCCTCCTCGAGTGCTGGAAGGAGAGCGGAGAGATCGACAGCCGCCTGCCCGACTATGCCGCGGTGACGCGGCGGGAAGCGGAGGCCGCGGCGCACCTGGTGGCCGGCTCGTACGGCTCCTTCTCCCATTTCCCCACCTTCGCGAATCTCTCCATGCTGTACTTCGCCGCCGCCAGCTACAGCGAGATGGCACGACGGCTGGGGCGCGGCGACCTCGCCGCGGAGTTCCTGCTCCAGAGCCGGCTCCCCTTTCGGACGGCATATCAGTCTCTCTGCGCCGCCGCCCGCTCCGGAGCACAGGTTCCATTCCCCGGCGTGGCCGCCGCCGTGGAGCCGGTTAACATTGCCGGCCTCTGCGATCCGGAAAAGCGGAACTGGTACGGAGTTGACCTGACCGACGTGGTCCGCGGCGCCGCCAAGCTGGAACAGTCCGAACCGGAGGTCCGGGCCTTTATCCGACGGATGGGCTGGTAGCGGGTCGGCCGCGCGACCGGCGCCGCCGCGGGTGGCCGAGTCGTGCGGAACCGGACACGCCGCTGCTCCCAGAATCGCGCCGATCGTCCGGACGAAGTGCCGCCATTCCTGCCGGCGCCGGGCCAGCGTCACCCTGCCCTGCTCCGTCAGATGGTAGATCCGCCGGCGGGCACCCCGCCGGCCCCCGGTCTCCGCCTCCCAGACCGCCTGAATCAGCCCGGCGTTCTCCAGGCGGTAGAGCGCCGGGTACAGGGAGCCTTCCTTGAGCTGCAGCGCGCCGGAGCCCGCCTGCTCCAGGCGCCGGAGCACCTCCAGGCCGTGTGCCTCTCCCGTTTCGAGCACCGAGAGAATGAGCGCCTCCAGGTGCCCGCGAAGCTGGTCGCCGCCGATTTCGTCCATTGGACAATTTATAGCCTGTCTAGGTATTCGTGTCAACAATCTGTGCACGGCGGTAACGGGCTCGCTCCGGCGCCGGCGCGGCGGAAATGGGAGAACGAAGCGGGGCGGGGGGTCGGCGGAAGGGAGATCCGTCCCGCGGCGGATGGAGCCGGGCTCGCGAACGGTTCCGCGCCGCAAAAAAGACCCCGGCCTCTACATTGAGACCGGGGCCTAGCAAAGTACGGAACACTCAGCGACTCGTTATCCGCGGCCGCCAAGGAGACCTGCGTGGCGGGATGATCCTGCGAGCATGCCGGCTCACCGGGAGCACAGCGTCACTCTTCAAGGCGCGCCAGGCCGGCGCACCGCCCGAATACCGCCTGGGAGGACGTGGCGTAGCAGAAGACCTGGGTCCCGTCTCCGAGGGTGGTCCAGGTAGCAAAGATCGTCTGGTCGTACTCCTCGGCGGCGTCCTCAACCGCATGACGGACGACCGCTTCCAGGCGGGCCCGCTGCTCATCGAAGTCCGGCCGGTCCATCGGCAGCGTTGCAATCGGGTACCACTGCAATCGAAGCATAGCCTCCTGTACTGTAAAAGGAGGCCGGTGTGACGCGAGCATCTATCCGGAGAGGGAGAGATGTTCCGGATCGATGGGGCGAACCTCGATTCCGAAGCCGTACGGCTCGCCCAGCAGCGCCGCCGGATGCCGGGACGCGATCTGGACCGCCTCCTCAATATCGGCCGCTTCGATGATGAAAAAGCCCCCGAGCTGCTCCTTCGTTTCCAGGAACGGGCCGTCGGTGACAGACGGGTGGCCGTTCCGCGGCCGGATCGACCGGGCGCGGCGGATGTTCGCCAGCCCTGCCTCGAGGAGGACTTTTCCGGTGGCCCGTAGCTCCGCGCAGTGCGCCGGACAGTCGCGCAAGACCTCGTCCTTCCGGGCTTCCGATAGAGCGTCGAACACCGGCACGTTCAGGTAGCCCAGGCACAGAAACTTCATGGGTCGCTCCTCCCTCTCGATCGGCGCTGCGAGCTGCTTCCCGCATGCCGGAACCGGGCCGCCGGTGGTCCGCATGATTTGGCGGCGCGGCCCCGCAGATGGTCGTCCGGCGCGGCGGGATTTCGACATCCGGCACCTTCTGCGACGCAAAACCGGACTCTGGCCTGCTGCCGGTCAAAACGGAGGGTGTCGGCGCAGGCAAGGCGGGGGGTGTGCACATGGCCACAGCGGTGAAGATGAATATCTCGTTCGCGCCGGAGGTGGCGCAAGCGATGCGGCGTCGGGCGCGGGAGCAGGCCAAGCCGGTGAGCCGGTACCTTGCGAATCTGGTGGACCAGGATCTACGGGCCGCGGC
>CAYQDT010000532.1:0-3906 GCA_964416225.1 uncultured bacterium | reverse complement strand
CCGTGGCGTGAGCCATCCTCCGGTTGCCGCAACGGTGGTCGCCGCCAACGGCACATCCACCGTGACCTTCGTCGACACCGGTCTCGCGCCGGGCACGGCGTACACCTACCATGTGCGCGCCTCCAACGCGAACGGAGATTCCGCCAATTCGAGCGACGTCACCGCCACGACGCTGCAGCCGGGCAAGATCAGTGTCGCTCCCACAAAGGTCAACCTGGGTGCGGTCAAGGTCGGCGCAGCCAAGACGGGCCACTTCCAGATTAAGAACCTGGGCGCGGGTCCGCTGCATGTAACGGTCCCGGCTGGCTCGGGCGCGTTCACCGCGGCTCCGGTGGGCGGGAGCACCATCCTGCCGAAGAAGTCGCTCACGGTGAACGTGACCTTCCGCCCGACCGCCAAGAGCGCCGCCTCCGGCTCGCTCACGGTGAGCAGCGACGACCCGGCACGGCCGTCCGTCACGATCTCGCTGAGCGGTATCGGGAAGTAGACGGGGACAGGTCCGCAGTGCGAGGGGGCTGAGCTTCGTCTCGGCTCCCTTTTGCGTTGCCGGTCCGGCGGGCGATCGCCGTGACGCCGAACCCGGGCACCGGCGATGCGCAAGTAAGATCCCGCTAGCCGCGGAGGCTCCCAAGGAATTGCCTTTTCCAATGGGCTGTCGTAATATGGGTCCGTTCGGAGGTCCCGCGCCGGCTTCCGGTTGGCACGGGCCCGAGACCGCGGGCAGTTAGCTCAGTGGTAGAGCGCCTGTCTTACACACAGGTGGTCGGGGGTTCAAATCCCTCACTGCCCATCTTACAATTCGTGCCTAAAAATGGGCCTCAAAGGGGGTCCATTCACCGGCTTGGAGGAATCCGATTCCTCCAAAATTCCTCCGATTTCCGGCGGAGCCCTGTTCAGGCGCTTTCGGACGCATCGATGGCGCCGTGCTCGGCCCGATTCAGGAGGCCCCGGAGACGGCCATTGATCTTCCGCGCGGCGCTCTCGTCCATGCGCTCGGTAGGGTGCGTGTAGATATCGAGCGTGATCCGGACATTGGCATGGCCGAGCCGCTTCGAGATCGCCTTGGGGTTCTCCCCCTCCTCGGCCAGCTGCGTGCCATGCGTGTGCCGGACCCCATGGAAGGTGATCCCAGCCTCGGCCGACCTGCTGATGTGGGAGAACTTCTTGGAGAGGTAGTCCGGGCGCATAGGGCGGCCGTCCTCCCAGCAAACGACGAGGTCGTGATCCTGGTAGTCCGCCCCGAGGAGCAGCTTGCGGCGTGCCTGTTCGGCCCGGTGCGCGCGCAGCTCCGGCAGCAGCGCGTCGGGTAGTCGAATCGTGCGCTCGCTCCCGGAAGTTTTCGGGGTCTTGAAAACGAGTCCCGCGCTCGTCTGGGAGAGCGACCGGCGGACGTCCAGGGTGCCGGCCTGGAGATCCACGTCTCGCCACTGGAGGGCCAGCACCTCGCCGCGGCGCATCCCGGTGCTGAGGCCCAGGATGACCGCGATGTAGAGGGGCGTGCCGCGTACCTCCTCGAGCAACCGGTCTACCTGGTCATCGCGGGCGGTTTTCGGCCTGATGCGCCGATCCACCTGCGGAGGGTCCACCAGGTCCGCCGGATTGCGGATCAGATACTCCCACTTCACGGCTTGCTGCAGCACCTCGCGGAGCAGCCGGTGATGGTGGAGCACCGTCTGCGGGGACAGGCCGCCGCGGCCATCCATCCGACCGCTTTTCAGCGCCTGGTTGTAGTACCCCTGGATGTGCACGGGCTTGAGCTTGGCGAGCGTGTAATGCCCGAGGGCCGGCGCCAGGTGGTTCCGGATGAACTCTTCATAGGTGTCGAGCGTTTTCTGCGCGAGCTTCGGCCGCGCATACACCCGCAACCACTCCTCGAACAGCCAACCGAGGGACATCGTCGCTGCGTCGTGGTTGCCGCTGGCGTATTGAACCTGCAGCTTCGCGAGCTGCGCCCGCGCTTGCTTAATGGTCCCGTGGAAGCTCTTGCACTTCTGGTTGCGCCGGCCGTCCGGCCCTTTCGGCAGCTCGACGGTCAGGCCCCACGTGTTGGGCCCGAGGCGCTTGATATGTCCGGCCATAGCACTCCATTTCCGCCCGTTGCCGCGGGCGCGTGTCGAAAGGTGTCATTCCGTGTCAGGGCCGACGACGCCAGCCCTGACACCGGAAAAGGGCATTCGAACTGTCTGCAATTGCAGACACCTATCAGGCGGCGCTTTTCCCGAACAGCTTTTCCGCCCAAGCATAGAGCTCGGTGAGCGTAAGATCGGCCCCCTCGGACGGCGCGCATTCCGCCGCCGCATACTTGAGGTGGAATTCGTCCAGATTCAGCGCGACGAGATCTGCATTCACCTGCCACCGCGTCCGCGGAAGATCCGCTGGTTGCACCGGCACTTCGAAGACGCGTCCATCCGCCACCCGCGCGCCGATCCGGAGCCGCGGGCAGAGGCCGGAGGGCCAATAGGTGACTCCATAGGCATGCCAAGCGCTCCATGGCGGCGGTTGCGTCACAAAGCTTTTCCGGCCGCGGAGTTGGCGCCGTCGCTCCTGGACTAGATCTATCGAGACGCCGGCGGCTTCGGCGAGTTCTCCATCACTTCGGTAGAGGCCAACGAGTGCGGCCGGCAACAACAGCGCGAGCAGACAGCCACGCATCTCCGCCTCTTCCCGCTCCTCCCACCGGTCCGCAAGTGCGCGATCGCGCGGATTCGACATGTCGCCATGCAACCGGAAGAAGTCGCCGGCGCCGTGCGACAGGAGGAAATGGGCCAGCTCCTCCAGAGCGGCCGTATCAATTTCCCGGCAAGAGAGCCGCGGCGGGAGCAAGAGCAACCCGCGCCCGTCTCGCAGTTTCAGCAGCCGGCTTCTGTCCAAGCCCGGTTGGGTTAGGGGGATTAGAAGGGGACTCAGCCAGTCCACCAAGCGCCCGAGATCATCTACCCACGCTGGAAATCCGGCGGCCAGCCGCGCTAGCGCGGCCCGATCTTCCTCGAAGCTCATCTATGCCAGTACCCATCCCTGCCGAAGCACGCCACCTTGCGCGCGAGGTCATCGACGATACTATCTGCCTCCGCTACGGTGAGCACCTCGAGGCCTCCGCTCACCCAAGGCACGGCAATCTTCGCCCGAGGGTACTGCGACCGCAGCGCTTCCAACCTCTGCGCCAGCCGCTCCGCCCCATTCCGCGCTTGCATCAGTCTCTCTCCCGTACCACTATCTGCAAACAAATGTTTGCATTATTTGGCGCGGACAAACCTCCGTTTGAATGGTCCAAGGATGTGTCAGGAAGTGGCAGTGGACCGTGACGGTGCCGAAGCGGGCGCCGCAACGACGTGGTAAGCGCGTGTGTAACCCTGAAGTGCTAGCCGCCTCCGAAGCCCCCGCGCGGTTTCGCCGATGGTTCAGTGACGGCCGTTCCCGACGGGTTGATCGCTGTGAAATCGGACGGGGGTAGCGAGCCTGGCGCGCCGCCAACCGGGGCAGCGACGGCGCTGCCACCCCACTCCGGCGGCGCGCCAGGGACCGGTTCCCAAGTCCTTGATCCAAAGCGACGCCTATATTGGTGATCGCCGTCGCAACGGGCGACCTCCATCCCGTTCGGCTTTCTCACTACTCGCCTGATCACGTGGCCCTGGGGGCATTTCTCGCCAGACGGGTGGCTGACGATTACCTGCTTCGAGGGGTCCGGCGACGCCGTCGGCTCGACCGCACCAAGTGCCGTCAGGGATGTGCCGGAACGTTGAAAGCGATGACCCCGGATGCATACCTCAACGCCCGAGATTCCTGTTGACGCATCCAACCGCCGATCTCCGCAGGGAAGCACTTCACCGGATTCCCGATCCGAGGCTGGATATGACGACGCACTGCCGGTTGATGCGTTTGGGGTATCGGGCGTAGCAAGCCGACCGG
>CAYQDT010000531.1:0-3907 GCA_964416225.1 uncultured bacterium | reverse complement strand
CGGCTCTGCGGAAGCGTGCGCTCGACCTCCGTGCGCAGCGAGGCGTCGATGCGTGCGCCGGCAAAGAACGGCTGATCGTTGAACACAACCAGGCGAAGGTTTCCAGTGCGCAGTTCGCGTAGGACGTCGGCCGCGGGTGCTCCCGTGTCGACCGCGCCGCCGGGTGGGCCCCGCCCTGGGGACCCACGACGAGAACCCATGAAACAGCTTCGCCTTCTGCCCTTGCTCCTGCTCTCCTCGCTGACCTTCGCCGCCGCGCACGCCGCCGGCTACCCGCCGGGACCGGATTCCCGGCCGCAGCCGGGCGTGCCGAAAGGCGAGGTGCTCCACTTCACGTTCGACCACTCTAAGATCTTCCCGGGGACGTTCCGGGATTACTGGGTCTACGTGCCGGCACAGTACCAGCCGGGCCGGACCACCTGCCTCTACGTGAACCAGGACGGGCTCCAGTGGAATGCCCCCACCGTTTTCGACAACCTGATCGATAAGAAGGAGATGCCGGTCACCATCGGCGTGTTCGTGATGCACGGCCGCGTTCGCGCCGCGAACGGGTCGACCGCGCTGGACCGGTTTAACCGCAGTTACGAGTACGACGGCCTGGGACCGAACTATGCCCGCTTCCTGCTGGAGGAGCTGCTCCCGGACGTGGAGACGAAAAAGACCTCTGACGGCCGGCCGATTCACTTCTCGCACGAGGGCAAGGACCATGCCATCGGCGGCTCGAGCAGTGGAGCCGTCTGCGCCTTCACCGCCGCCTGGGAGCGCCCGGACCAGTTCAGCCGCGTCTTCAGCGCCATCGGCACCTACGTCGGGCTCCGCGGCGCGGACCGCTACCCGACCCTGCTCCGCAAGTACGAGACGAAGCCGCTCCGCGTGTTCCTGCAGGACGGCAGCGCGGACCAGAACATCTACGCCGGCGACTGGTGGATGGAAAACCAGATGATGGAGCGGGCCCTCGCCTTTGCCGGCAACGAGGTGGAGCACGCCTGGGGCGAGGGCGGCCACAACGGTGAGCAGGGGACGCAGGTCTTTCCGGATGCGATGCGCTGGCTCTGGAAGGGCTGGCCGGAGCCGGTGAAGCCCGCCCGCAGCCGCAATGCCTTCCTGAACGAGATCCTGCTGCCGAACGAGGGCTGGCGGACCGCAGCCCAGGGTCTTTCGGCCCCGGAGGGCCTCGCGGCGAACGGCAAGGGAGAGCTCTTCTTCGCCGATACGGCTGCCGGCAAGAGCTATCGCCTCGGCGGCGGAACAGCCGAGCCGCTGGCCAACGGCCCGCGCAGGAGCGTGGGCCACGCCTTCGGGCCGGACGGGCGCCTCTACACCGTCACCGCCGACGGCCGCGTCACGGCGCAGGATGCCGGCGGCCGGTCCACCTCCCTGGCGAGCGGCGTGCGCGGCCGGGATCTCGTGGTGGCGAGCAGCGGAAATATCTACGTGACGGAGACGGGCCCCGCGGGAGCGGCGGCCGGCAAGGTGTGGCTGATCGAGCGGAACGGTCAGAAGCGGGTGGTCGATACGGGGCTGCTCTCCCCCACGGGGATCACCCTTTCCCCGGATCAGACCCTTCTGTATGTGGCGGAAGCCGCCTCCCATTGGGTCTACTCCTACCAGATCCAGCCGGACGGCTCCCTCGCCGCGAGGCAGCAGTATGACTGGCTCCATCTCTCGGACACCGCGGACGCGAGCCACGCCGGCGGGATGTGCGTCGACCGGGACGGCCGCCTCTACGTGGCGACCGACCTCGGCATCCAGGTCTGCGACCAGGCGGGGCGGGTCAACTGCATCCTCCCGCTGCCGGGCGGCGCCGTCACCGACGTCTGCTTCGGCGGCCCGAACGGGGAGACGCTCTACGCCACGGCGGGCGGCACCATTTATCAGCGCCGCCTGGCAATCCGGGGAGCGCACGCGTGGGACGCGCCGAACAAGCCGACGGCGCCGCGGCTGTAACCCCTCCCCGCCCGGCTCGCTGCTCCGGAGCCGGGCGGGGAGAGCGAGCCGGATCCGGGTAGGGTGGGTCCGGAGGTGGGTCCGGAGGTCGATCCGGAAGCGGACTCCGGCGCCGGTCCACCCCGCGCCGGAGATGGTTCGGAGGCCGGGTGCGGAAGACGGCGAGCGTGCGAGCGCGGGTGAATCCTCCCGGCCTCCCGCGGCGGCGGCCGCCGGCGCCCGGCTCTGCAGCGGCGTCTCTGCTGCTTAAAGGAACGCCGAACGGTGAAAGAATGGTGGGAGACGCTGGAGAAGGGATACACGGACAATGAGCTTACCGGATCGGCTCTGGCGACTGGCCCGCGGCTACTGGATGCAGACGGGCGACCGGCTCGAGGAGACGCTGGGGCGGCAGTCCGAGGCGGAGGCATACCAGGAGCTGGCGGAGGCGCTCCGCTCCGCTCCGGCACCCGCTGAGAGGCCTGATGTGCCGGCGGCCTACACCGCGCAGAGCTACGCGGCGCAGGTGGCCGCGCGTCCGCCCGCCGAGCGGCTGGAGAGCGGGGACCCGATGGCCGCCTGCTATCACCTGCTGCACGTGGAGCCGGACGTGTCCCTGGCCGGTCTCGACCTGGCCTACGCGGCGCGCCTCGGAGAGCTGAATGTGGAGCGCTTCGCGCCGGGATCCCCCGAGCGAGCCGCGGCGGAAGGGAAGCGCGCCGCCCTCTCGGCCGCCTATGAGCGGCTCCGCGACTGCCTGAACCCGGTGGAGAGCCGCATGGAGCACCTGGAGTTCTAGCGCGGCTGCTTCCCCGCGGGAACCGGAGGGTTTTCACCACCGGGCGCACGGGGATCCGGAGAGCAGCCAGCGTGGCCGCGGGTCGCCGGCGTCCGGCTGCGGGTTCGACCGGCATCGGCCCGCTAACCTCTCCACCCGCGAAACGCCGGCGATGTGAAGCGGCGCCGGCCCGCGGGTCCCTCCGGCGCTCATCCCGCGGCGGGGCGCGCCCGGGCGGCGTCGGACTGCCGGGCACGGAGACCGGTCCAGTAGATGACCACGCCCGCGACCGTCATGGCGGCGACGCCCACCTGGATGGAGACCGGCGCGCCCCAGATCCGCGCCACGGTGCCGATCTGCAGGCTGCCCAGCGGCGCGCTGCCCGCGAAGACGAGCGCCCAGACGCCCATGATCCGGCCGCGCAGCGCTTCCGGGACAAGGGACTGGACCACCGTGTTGCCGGTGGCCGAAAAGATGATCATCCCGACCCCCGACACCGCCATCGCCACACACGCGAGCGGCAGCCAGCCCGCGAGGGAAAAGACGAGCAGGCCGAGCGCAAAGAGCGCCAGCCCGGCATAGACGAGGGCCCGCTTGTGCGGAGTGTCGCCGAGATTCGCGAGAATGAGCGCGCCGATGACCGCGCCGATCCCCTGCGCCGTCATCAGCCACCCGTACGCCGCGGAGCCGCCCCGCAGCACGTGGTCCGCCATCGCCGGCAGGACCACGGAGAGGGACCAGCCGAAGATGCCCGTGATCCCCAGCAGGAGGATGAGCCGGCGGACCACCGGCGTGTCCCACACGTAGCGCAGCCCCGCCAGCATCGAGCGGAGCGGCGGCTCGACCTCCTCCGCCCGCGGCGCCGCCTCGACCCGCATCCGGCCGATGGCGATGATCGCCGCAACGTAGGACACGGCGTTCAGGTAGAAGCAGCCGGCCACCCCCACACAGTGGATCATCAT
Organism: uncultured bacterium; assembly: GCA_964416225.1. Taxonomy (GTDB): domain Bacteria; phylum Armatimonadota; class SYMT01; order SYMT01; family SYMT01; genus CAYQDT01. The sequence continues at coordinate 241 of CAYQDT010000531.1, read as the reverse complement.
GCCCGCGATGGCCGGGCCCACCACCCGGGCGCCGTTGAACATCACGGAGTTGAGCGCGATGGCGTTCATCAGCGTGCGCCGGTCCACCGCCTGTACCACGAACGCCTGGCGGGAGGGCATGTCGAAGGCGTTGACCACCCCGCTCACCGCCGCCACCGCCGCAACGTGCCACACCTGTACCCCCTTGAGCCCCGCAAGGAAGCCGAGGAGCCCGGCGAGCAGGCCCGCCAGGGTCTGCGTC
>CAYQDT010000530.1:0-3913 GCA_964416225.1 uncultured bacterium | reverse complement strand
CACTTCGGGGGCGCTATCGAGCAGCGCGGCCCGCAGCGCTGCTACCACGTCTGCGGTGTTCACCTGGAAGTTGTTGTCCGTGGAGGAGACGGCAACCGCCCCCATCGGCTGCTCCAGGTTCAGCAGGACCATCGCCTCGGCTTTCCGGGCTCCGAGCGCGAATTCGGCGAGGCCCGCCGCGGCGGCGGCGCGGACCCGCGCGCTCCGGTCTCGGAGCGCCTCGCGCAGCGGCTCCTCCATTTCACTGTCGTGCGCGTGTCCCGCGACCATCACGGCCTTCGCGCGCATCCCTTCTTCACCGGCGTGGGGCCCGGCGCCGCCGCGGATACAGGTGCGAATCGAGTCCAGAAGCCACGCGGGAGGTCGGTTCAGCAGACGATTGGTAAATTCCAGATCCAGCGGTTGACTTGTTCCGGGCCGATCGGCGCCTTCGGATGCCGCCGCAGCCGAGGCCAGCAGCACGGTGGTTCCTCGCGGGTCTTCCACCTGCTCCACGGCAGCGGTCGCCGCCGCACGGACCTGCGGGTCCGGGTCGAACACTCGCGCGCAGAGCGGATCGACCAGCCGCGGGTCTTTTAAACCGGTTACGAAACGAACCGCCGCGGCCCGGACGATGGGGTCCGGATCCGCCAGCACGGGAATCATCGCCGCGGCGGACTGGCCCCGGAAGCTGGAAAGCTCCGTTATGGCTGCAAGCCGGGAGTCGCGGTCGCCGCTCCGAGCTCCGGCCTGCAGGGCCGGGACGCTTCGCGGCCCAAAGGCATAGTGGTTGAACTGGGGAAGCCGAGCCGCCGGACCTCCCGCGCTGCCGTTTGCAAGGAATGCCTCGCTGGCCAGCACTAGAAGGAAGAGTGCCGCCGCTGCCAAGTCGCCAGCGAGGCGCCAGCCGGCATTCGGAATCCGGCGCGCGAGCAGCATCGCCGCCGCGGCCGCCAGCACCATCCCCAGCACCAGGAGCTCCGCGTACGGCAGCGAATAGAGGTGCGCCAGGGCGTTGACCGCCGAAAGCACCACCACGGGGATCAGCGCCAGCGCGGCGCGCTTCCGGGCCCGCAGCACCCGTCCGGTGTCCAGGGTGCGACCCCACCTGAGGATCGGGCGTGAGAGGACGGCGCCGAGCGCTCCCCCGACGATGGCGGAGAGAAGGATGGCGACCATCAAACACCCTCCCCGCGAGAGCCCGCCGGACGGAGAATGAACTGGCTGACCGGCACGCCCAGCTCGATTCCGGCCAGGCGAGCCCGAAGGGCCCGCTCCGCGGCTGGATCCACCGGCGTCCGCCCGAGGCGGAGGGTCGTCTCCGCGAGCTGGGCGGCGCCCAGACCCGCACCGCCCGCGAAGCGATCGACGGCCTGGCCCAGAACCAGCGGATCCGCCTCCTGCGACCACAGGTCTCGGACCTGCGAGAGGGCGTGGCCGCTGGGGACCGCTGTCTCAACCCGCGTGACGTCGCTCAGGTTGAGCGCGTAGATGATCCGCCTCCCGTCATCCAGGCTGAGATACCCGATGCCCCGCGCCCGGCGCGGCGGGTGCCCCGCGGCGGCGCAGATCGCCTGGAAGTCTGTGTCCGTGAGCGCGCCGCGAAGCTCTACACGCCGGTCGTGATAGATGGCCGCGGGTGTGCGCGACTGGCAGTGCCCGCAGATGGCTTGCGGTTCGGCGCCCGGGCCGAACGCCAGGCTGTCACCGCAGTAACCACAGGTGTCGACATACTCGCCGCCGGTGAAGAGCACAAACGGCTCCACCTCCTTGCCGCAGTGGTGGCAGGCCACGCGCGGCTCGTCGAAGCAGAGACAGCCCGGGCAGAGGTACCGGCGACCCTCCCGCCGGCGCTGCTCACGGTGCACGCTCTGTGCCCGGGCAGCACGGTATCCCGCCGCCCCGAGCACTCCCATAACGCCGCCGATCACGCAGGCGAGCAGTGCACCGGCAAGGACGAACCCTCCCAGGAGCGCCCCCCAGAACAGGAGCAGCAGCGCCGGTACCCACCACAGGTCCAGCAGGCAGCGCACGACCGGATTCCGACTCAGGACCCCCAGCATGGCTTACCCTCCACGGCGGCGCGTCTCCCAGCGGCTAACGGATGCTTGGCGTCAGTTGTTCCCCGCCTCGAGCCGCTGGAGCAGCGCTTCAGCCCGTACCCGGGGTGTGGCACCCGGATCCGGTCGGATCTCATTCTCCCCGGCGGCTGTCGTCCCTTCCGGGAAAGAGCGCGCCTCCCGCGCCAGACGGGCAGCCTCGGGCAGTCGCCCGAAGGCCGCCTCGATCTCGGCGGCTTCCACGAGCCAGTGTGATCGCCGGTCCCGCGCGGACCGCTCCGCGGCGACGAGCGCCGCGCGCAGCATCTCCTCCGGCCGCACCACCGACGGGTAGTGCCGCTCGAGTGCCTCAGCGGCATCCACCATGTCACGCGAGCCGGAGTATCGAGCCAGCAGGGCGCGAGCCGCGGCCAGGCGGGGGCCGGTGCCGCGGTTCTCGGCCCAGGCGCGGGCGATGCCGCGGGAGTTCGGCACCTGGTAGCGCCGCGTGTCCCGCTCCAGCCGGATCACCGCCGCCAGGGCCGGTGCGGCGAACGTGGAACCCGGGAACCGCTCCGCCAGGCGCCAGTACTCACCCACCGCCGCGTCCGTGTCGATCGCCTCACGCGCCTGGGCCAGGTCCCACGCGATGCACTCGGCCCAGACCGAGTGGGGGTACCGGAAGAGCAGACCCTCCAGCCGGGCAACCCGGGAAGCCGCCGGACCCGGCGCTAGATCCGCGCGGTCCCGGCCCGTCAATGGCGGGGCCACTCCGGAATCGGTGCCGGACTGGAACACTGCAACATAGCCCCGGAGTGCCGGACCGAACCATGTGTCCGGACGCAGCGGACCATAGGCGCCCTCTCGCTGCGCCAGCCATTTCCCCGGGCCGCCGACGATTCGCCCCCGGTTCGCATAGGCGTAGCCGACGGTCCAGCAGCCGCCGGCAAGCAGGTACACCGCCGGCAGGAGGGCTGCCACGGCCACAGTCCAACGGCGCCGGAACCGAAGACCGGCGTCCGTCAGGCGCGGCCTCGCGCGAGTCGCCGCCAGCCAGAGTCCTCCGGCGGCGCCCACGAGGAGGAGCTTATTGGCCCACCACCATTCCGCCCCCGGCTGGTGGTTCAGCGTCGCCGCGAGACTCTGCAGTGAAAACAGTGGGTTGACCGAAAACCCGAGTGCCACGTCGGCCGCCCAGAGGGCGACGGCCGCGGCCAGTCCGATCCATCCGCTGCGGCAGTGGACCCCGAGGAAGACCGTGAGCAGGGTGAGAAACGCCGCGCCGGGCAGCCCGGCAAGCAGGGAGGCACCGATCGCCGGCAGCGGGGCGGAAAAGACGAGGGCGGCGAGAGCCGCCAGGAGGAGCCCGGTCAGCTCAGCCGCGATACCGAAGAGCAGCGCCACGCCGAGCTGAGCCGTCAGCCACCGGGACCGCAGGACCGGCTCCTGCGTGATGCGGGCGCGATCCGTCCCCAGGCGCTGGTCCCGTGCGAGCTGGTAGGCCGCCGCCACCGCCGCCAGCAGCGGCAGTCCCAGCTCTCCACCGCGAATCGCACTCTCACCGAAGCCATCGGTAAATACCAGCACGAGAACCGGTAGCGCCCCCGCGCCCACGGCCAGGGGCAGCCGCCACGGCCGGCCGGCGGCGAGAATCGCCCGCTGGTAGTTCCATTTCCGGGCCAGCCCCGGACCGAGACGCGGCATCTATCCACCTCACTGCGGCTTCCGGAATGGCTCCGCGCCGCCTGCATACTGGAGTGACGAAGGTCAGCTCCGGACTTGCTCGCTCGCTCCGGCGGGCGCCTCGTAGCCGGCGAGCAGCCATGTGTAGGCGTCGTTGAGCGCCGGCGCGACGGGACGTGCCCCAGAGGTCGGCGGACGATCCGCCACGCCAC
>CAYQDT010000529.1:2571-3914 GCA_964416225.1 uncultured bacterium | reverse complement strand
AGCAGCGCCCCTTGCTGGATCAGGACCGGCAGCGGGTCGGCCTGGCCCGGGCGCGGATCACGGAGGCGAAGTCCCGCCTCCGCCCACAGGTCGACCTTGAGGTCTCAGCCGCGGATGGCCCGCTGGTCCCGCCTCCGTCCGGCCTTCGAGGGCCGACCGGCTCCCTGTTCGGACACCACGCGACGGCGGCCGTGAACCTGGTCCAGACGCTCCTGGATTTTGGGCGGACGCACCACCTGGTTCGGTCGCGCCGGAGCGACCTTCTGGCGACGCAGGAGGCGCTGCAGGCAGACCGGAATCAGGTCTTCCTGGACGTCACCCGCGGCTACCTGGCCGCGCTGCAGGCCCAGCGCCTGCTCGACGTGAACCGCCGGATCCTGGAGCAGCGGCTCCTGGTGGTCCGGCAGGCGGAGACCCTGGCCGGCAACGGGCTCGCCTCGCGCGTGGACGTGGACCTGGCTCAGCTCTCCGTGTCCCAGGCGCAGCTCGCGGTGGTGCGGGCGCAGAATGACGTGGAAAACGGATTCGCGCAGCTCGGCCAGGCGATCGGCCGGCCGGTCCCGGTTACGACGCGGCTGCAGGATGTGGCGCCGCCCTCACCGGTTCCGTCCGGCCCCGGGTCCACCCCTCCGGCCGTCCGGGGAGGCGGTGCTCCGGGGACGGGCGCAGCGGCGCCGCTGCCCCGGCTGCTTCCGCGGTCCGGCCGGTCGGCAGCGCCCTCCGAGCCCGGCGCTCCCGGTGCTTTCGCGGCGCAGGGATCGGATGCGGCGGGCCGCCGCACCGCCAACGCCGGCACTCAGCCCGCCGGCGAATCGGGCGCGCCAGGCCCCCTTCCGCCGGGCCTCGGCGACACCGCGCCGGACCTCCAGCAGTCGATCGCGGACGCGCTGCGGAACCGGCCCGAGCTTCGCGCGGCCGCGGCGCAGGTGCGCTCCGCGGAGAGCCTCGTTTCCGCCGCGAAAGCGGAAAAGCGGCCCCTGGTGGCGGCCCTTGCCTCCGCCGGAAAGCTGAACCCAACCCCGCTCGATCAGCCCCGGGACCAGCCTTATGCCGTGGCCGTGGGGGTGACGGTGCCGCTCTTCACCGGCGGGCTGCTGGATTCCCAGGTGGAGCAGGCGCGGCGCTCGGCGGGCGCGCTTCGCGCCCAACAGGCGGAGCTGGTCAACTCCATCCGCCAGCAGGTGACCAGCGCGGTGGCGGGCCTCCGCGCGTCCGAGATGAGTGTGCAGGTGGCGCAGCAGCAGCTTGTGCAGGCGGATGACGCCCTCCGGCTGGCGACCACGCGCTATGCTGCCCAGCTCGGAACCATCGTGGAGCTTGCCCAGGCCCAGGTCGGCTACGCG
>CAYQDT010000529.1:0-2561 GCA_964416225.1 uncultured bacterium | reverse complement strand
GAGAATGCGGCCGGACAGGTGGTCTGGCAGGCAGCCCCCAAAGTAGCTTGCGATGAATGCGCGCAGACCGTCGGTCTCGGCGACGTCCAGTTGGGCGGTGATCCTGTGGAAGCGCTCAAGAACGCCGATGCGGTTCGCGGCGGCCAAGGCGCTTTACCCAAAGACCAGGTGGCGCCGCGGGTGATTACAGCCCAGAACGACTACATCCGGGCTCTCCACGACCGGGAGCTGGCGCGCGCCGCGCTCGGCTTCGCCGTCGGCAGCACGGACGGTGTCTTGGAGCCGGGCAGCCGTTAGCCGGGGAGGCGACCTGGACGGATTTTTACCCCGGGGCCACGAAGAGCACGGAGCGGAGAGGGAGTCGGCGAGAGGGAGTCGGCGAGAGGGAGTCGGCGAGAGGGAGTCGGCGAGAGGGATAAAGCGCCGGGAAGATACGTGGGTGCCGGTCCTCGCGGTCGCGGCGCGCCGGGGAGGGAAGTCCGTGGCAGGTATATCTTTGTCCGGATTCTGACAACATTGTGGACGGCTTGCCTCGCAGGTAGTCGGCAACGTGGGTGCGCCGGTCCACGGAGAAGAGATGCACCTCTGCAGATGCATGCGAGGCTCCCGCCGCGCCGGGCTGCGTTTCGGGCTGCTCCTCGTGGTCGCGGCGGGCCTGCTGGCCCGGGGCGCGGTGGGCGCGCGGGCCCAGGCGGCGCCCGTCAGCAATGTCTACACCTGGGGCTGGAACTACTATGGCCAGCTCGGGGACGGCACCACCGCGGAGCGGAGCACCGCCGCGGCTGCCGCCGCGCCCGCGGATGCCGTGGTGGTGGCTGCGGGCGCGGGTCACAGTCTGGCGCTCAAGGCGGACGGAACCGTGGTGGCCTGGGGCGACAACTTCTATGGCGAGCTCGGTGAGGGCACCCAGAGCAATCGCCTGACCCCGGTGCCGGTGCAGGATCCCGCGGATCCCTCCGGTTTCCTCACCGACGTGGCCGCTGTTGCCGCGGGCAACTCTCACAGCCTGGCGCTCACGACGGATGGCACGGTGATGGCGTGGGGCGACAACTTCTATGGCGAGCTCGGGGACGGGACTCAGTATCACAACCGCCTGACCCCGGTGCCGGTGCAGGATCCCGCGGATCCCACCGGCTTCCTCACCAACGTGAGCACCGTCGCCGCGGGCTATGGTCACAGCCTGGCGGTAACGGCGGACGGGACGGTGATGGCCTGGGGCAGCAACGGTGAGGGCGAGCTCGGGGACGGTACTTCGGGAAACAGCCGTCTGACTCCGGTACCGGTGCGAGACCCATCCGATCCCTCCGGCTTCCTCAACAATGTGACCGCGGTTGCCGGTGGTTACCTTCACAGCCTGGCGGTGAAGGCGGATGGCACGGTGGTCGCGTGGGGGGGAAATGCGAACGGCCAGCTCGGCGACGGCACCTACAACAGCCGCCTCACGCCGGTTCCCGTGCGGGATCCCTCCGATCCCACCGGTTTCCTGACCAACGTGGTCACGGTCGCCGCGGGCTATGGTCACAGCGTGGCGGTGAAGGCGGATGGAACCGTGGTGGCCTGGGGCTGGAACTTCGACGGGGAGCTCGGCGACGGCACGACCACGACCCGCCCCGCGCCGGTACCGGTTCAGGACCCCGCGGATCCCACCGGCTTCCTCACCAACGTGAGCACCGTCGCCGCGGGCACCGGTCACAATCTGGCGCTGAAGGCGGATGGCACGGTGGCGGCCTGGGGCTGGAACAGTGCCGGCCAGTCCGGCGACGGCACCCAGCGTAACAACCGCCTGACGGCGGTGTACGTGCAGGACCCCGCCGATCCCTCCGGCCTGCTGACGGAGGTGGCGGTCATCGCGGCTGGCGGTCTCCACAGCCTGGCGGTGAAGAACCTCCCGGTGCCGGACCCGTGCGGCGAGAGCGGACGACTGGAAAGCTGCTTCCTGCCGCCCGTGTCCAGCGCGCCGCGGAGCTCACTCTCGGCCGGTCTCCCGCCCCCAACGGTCAGAGGATAGGGTGGAGCAGGGACGGGGCCCTCGGACCCCGTCCCCGTTTCGGGGAATCCCGGAAAGGGATACCGGATCAGCGGTGACCGGATGGCTCATCCGGGTCACGCGCGACCGCCCCCCCTGACCGCTTACCGGCCCTGTCCGAAGCAGCGCCGGCGCGGCTCGCCCGCGGGCTGGCTGTCCGCCGGATCCGGCTTCCCCTCTGTTGCCCGGGTACCTGGGCAGAGCCGCGACTCGCGGCGACCGGCGCCTGGCTGAAAGGCAGGCGCCCGCAAGGGGCGGAGCGACCGGTGCATGGTTCCGGCGCTCGCGCGTTCCACCCCCTGCGGCGCTTATCCAGGAACGGAGACGGTGGCTCCGCGCTAGAAGCGACCACCCATTCCGCCGCCGAAGCCGCCCATCCCGCCGCCAAAGCCGCCCATCCCGCCGCCGAAGCCGCCCATCCCGCCCATCATTCCACCGCCAAGACCACCCATCCCCCCCAACAACCCGCCGCCCAAGCCGCCCAAGCCGCCCAACAACCCGCCGCCCATGCCCCCCAACAATCCAACCAAGCCAC
>CAYQDT010000528.1:0-3914 GCA_964416225.1 uncultured bacterium | reverse complement strand
GCCGAGCACCCAGACCGCCGGCGCTTCCCGATTGTAGAAGAAGAACATGTCGAGCCAGTGCGTGCCCCAGTCGATCAGGTCCGCGCAGGAGCCTTCGACACGGACGAGGTCGCCGATCACGCCGTCTTCTGCCAGCCGTCGCGCCAGCCGAAACGGCTCGAGGAACCGCCGCTGGTGATTGAAGGTGAGCTGCACGCCGGAGCGGACCGCCGCTTCGTGCATGGCGCGGGCCTCACCCCAGGTGGGCGCCATCGGCTTCTCACAGTGAACCGCACGCGCGCCGGCTGCAATCGCATCCAGTACCATCGGTGCGTGGAGCCGGGGCCAGGTGCAGACGCTGACGATGTCCGGGCGTTCCGCATCCAGCATCCGGCGGTAGTCCGTGTAGACTGCGGCGCCTCCGTGCCGGCCCGCGAGCGCTTCGGCGTTCTCGCGCCGGACGTCCGCTACCGCGGCGAGACGGCAGCACTCCGTCAGCAGGTAGCCGTGCACGTGCGCATGGGCCATCCCGAAGCCGGTATGACCCTCTTCACCGCGTGGCTTCCCCGCGCCGATCACTGCCACCCGGTACGGCTCTGGCATCGCTCCACGCTCGACGGGCTCCGCGCCCCTCAGCGACGAGGGGCTCCGACCCGGAGGGTCGTTGCCTCCGGCGATGCCGGTCCCCTTCCCGGATTGGATCCTGAATGGTCGACGGACAGCGGTGTGGAACGGAGTTTCGGCAATGATCGAAACCCGCCGCCCGGTCGCGGGCTCTTACTGAGGCGTGATCCCAATCGTGACCCCGTCGTACACCCCTATGCGTCTCCAACCCGCTGCCCCCCTCCGCCGGCTCTCTCTCGCACTCCTCCTCATCGGGAGCGCGACCCTTCCGGCAGCCGCCGCCCCGGCCCCGCGAGCGATTCCGCCCGACCATGCGGAGCGAATGGCGCAGGGGACGGAGCGTTTCACCCGCGGGGTGCGGCCCATCCTCGTGGCGCAGTGCCTGCGGTGTCACGGCGGCGAGAAGACGATGGGCGGTCTGGACCTCGCCACGCGAGACGCGCTGCTGAAAGGTGGGGCTAAGGGCGCGGCGGTGGTGCCCGGCAGTGCGCGCACCAGCCGGCTGCTGCGGCTCGTGCGCCATCGGGAAGAGCCGAAAATGCCCCTCGGCGCGCCGAAGCTGACGGACGCGCAGATTTCGGAACTCGCCGCGTGGATCGACCTCGGTGCGCCGTATGACCGGCCGCTCGTTGAAGGCCGGCGGGAGCCGGGCAAGGCGCTCCAGGTCACAGAAGCGGACCGGCGCTTCTGGTCGTTCCGGCCGCTCCAGAAGACGGCGCCTCCCGCCGTTGCGCTCAAAGGCTGGTGCCGAACTCCGGTTGACCGCTATATCCTGGCCCCGGTGGAAGCGAAGGGCCTCCGCCCGAACCGCGTCGCGGACCGGCGCACGCTCCTTCGCCGGGCGTATTTCGACCTGATCGGGCTGCCGCCCACGCCCGAGGAGACTGCGCAGTTCCTGAATGATCACTCCTCCGGAGCGTGGGACCGGTTGATCGACCGGCTGCTGGCGAGCCCGCACTACGGCGAGCGGTGGGGCCGGCACTGGCTGGACCTGGCTCGGTTCGCGGAGAGCCATGGTTACGAGCAGGACTACGACCGCCCGAACGCCTACCACTACCGCGACTTCGTGATCCGGGCGCTGAATCAAGACCTCCCTTACGACACCTTTGTCCGCTGGCAGCTCGCCGGGGACGAGCTGGAGCCGCAGAACCCGCTGGCGCTGGCGGCCACCGGGTTTCTGGCGGCGGGAACGCACGCCACGCAGATCACCAAGAGCCAGGTCGAGAAGGAGCGGTATGACGAGCTGGATGACATGCTGCGCACCACCGGGACCGCGATGCTGGGGCTGACGGTCGGCTGCGCGCGCTGTCATGACCACAAGTACGATCCGATCCCGACTCGCGATTACTACCGGATGCTCTCGACGTTCACCACCACGGTCCGCTCGGACTATGAGGTGAAGCTCGACCCGGAAGGGTACCGCCGCGAGCGGGAGCGGTGGGAAGCGGACGGCCGGGCGCTGGAGGCGGCGCTGAAGCGCTCCACCACGTCCGAGGACCGCTCGAAGATCCAGCTCCAGCTGGACCAGCACGCGAAGCGGGAGCCCAGGGACGGGACCGCGAAGATGCTCATCTCCAGTGAGGGCGTTCCAGCGGTGCGCACCCACACGCAGGGCGGTGACTTCCTCGAGCAGACCCACTTCCTGAAGCGGGGTGATCCCAACCAGAAGGGCGAGGTGGCGACCCAGGGCTTTCTACAGGTGCTGACGCGCGCGCCCGACGGCGAGAAGCACTGGCAGGCGGCTCCGCCGCCCGGCTGGAGAACTTCCTACCGTCGGCGCGCGCTGGCCGCCTGGATTACCGACAGCGATTGCGGCGCGGGTCAACTGCTGGCCCGCGTCATTGTGAACCGGCTGTGGCAGCACCACTTCGGGCGCGGCATCGTCGGTACGCCGAGTGACTTCGGAGTCCAGGGCGAGCGGCCGACCCACCCGGAGCTGCTCGACTGGCTGGCCGCCGAGCTGATCCGGAACGGCTGGCGCTTGAAGCCGATCCATCGGCTGCTGATGACGAGCGCCGTTTACATGCAGAATGACGACCAGCCGACCGCGAAGGTGGCGGCGGACCCCGCGAATCGACTCTTCGCGCGGCGCTCTCCGGAGCGGCTCGAGGCGGAGATCATCCGCGACGCGATCCTTTCCGTCAGCGGGCAGCTCGACGGGACACTCTTCGGCCCCGGAACGCTCGATCAGGCGATGCGCCGCCGCTCCATCTACTTTTTCGTGAAGCGGAGACGGCTTATTCCCATGATGGTGCTGTTCGATGCGCCGGATTCGCTTCAGGGCCTGGATCGCCGCGCGGCGACGACGATCGCCCCGCAGGCACTGCTCCTGATGAACAACCCGGCCGTGCGCGGCTACGCGGAGAGCTTTGCCGGGCGCGCCTGCGCTGCCGACGCGGTACCCGGAGCGGCGGCCATTCGCCGGTCCTATCTACTCGCTTTGGCGCGGCAGCCGGCGCCGGCCGAACTGGCGGAAGGTCTGCGTTTCCTGCAAGAGCAGACGGCGGCCTACCGCGCCGATGCAAAGCCGGATCCGGAGCGCCGTGCCCTCGCGGACCTCTGCCAGGCGCTCTTTTGCCTGAACGAGTTCGTCTATGTTGACTGAAGCTCTCGCGGAAGGCGCGCGGCGCTTCCACCGGTCGCCCCGCCGCCAGGTGGGGTGCCCGGTACGGAAAAGGCGGCGGTGGGCCGCAGGCGGCTGAGGGGAAGGCCGTGACGGAGCACGAGCGTCTGCTGCTGCAGAAGTTGGTCGCGGCATCGTGCCCGCTGCCGTTCCAGCTCCTGGGCGGATTGGCATTCGTGACGCTCTACTGGAGCTGGTCGCAGACCTTCTACCGCGCTGTCGATCCCAGGCTGCGGGAATGGATCGGACGGCGGGTCGGAGCCCGGGTCGTGTGGGTGCTCCGGCGAAGCAAGTACTACCGGACCCTGTTCGATTTCAACGGATATCCGCGGTATGCGTACTGGTCCTGGGGAATTGCGGCCGAGGCGGACCGGACTTTTTTTCGGGATGCGCTGGTGGCCATCAGCTCCCTGGTGTTGGTGAACGGGGCCGCAGCTATCTGGCCGATTGCGCTGCTGCTGCTCGCCGGGTTGTGGCTGCGGGCGCTTTCATATGTGGTGTTCGTGCCGTGCCTGCTGGCGGGGATGGCGATCTACTCTATCTTTTGGGACGGGCGCCGAGAGGTGGCCGGCATGGAGCGGTGGAACGACGCACCGCAAGGAGCCCAGCAATGAATGAACGCAGGAGGATTCACAACGCTCCCTCGCGGTTTTCCAGCCGGCGGGAGTTTCTGCAGCGCACCGGCGGC
>CAYQDT010000527.1:646-3924 GCA_964416225.1 uncultured bacterium | reverse complement strand
CGCCGATGGGAATCTCTTCACCCTTGAGGGCGCGCGGGTAGCAGAGCCCGTCCCACCGCTCGTGGTGAGAGAGCACCACGTCCACCACCGGGAAGGGAAAGGGGATCGGCGCGAGGATCTCCGCGCCGATGGTGACGTGGCTCTGGATGCGCTTGAATTCCTCGGTGGTGAGCTTACCCTGCTTCCCCAGGATGTGGTCCGGAATACCCAGCTTACCGATGTCGTGTACCAGTGCGCCGGTGATCACCGCCTGCCGGTCCGGGTCGTCGAGCTTCGCCGCCGCGGCCAGGGCGACGGCATACTGCTGGACGCGATTGATGTGGGAGCACGTGTACCGATCCTTGGCGTCGATCGCCATCGCGAGCGACATGATGATGGCCTGGTTCAGATCGTTCAGCTCGGTGATGTGCGCCGTGTCTTGCTTCACGCGCTCCATGTACAGTTGATACGAGTAGTAGACGATCCAGACGGGCGTGAAGAAGACCAGCGAGAGCAGCCCCATGTGCTCGAACAGCATCTGGATCCCGAGTGCCAGGGAGGCGGAGGCGAAGTATCCGGGCCAGGTCCAGACGAAGTTCTTGTTCCACACATCCAGCCACTTCAGCCGTTCGTGGAGCGAGACCGCCAGGGAGACGGAGAGGGTATTGATCAGAAAGTACGCAAGCGTGAAGCCGCACAGTCCCAACAGGTCCGCACTCTGGTGCGACAGGTGAAAGTGGGGCGCCACTGCATAGGCGAGGAATTCCCGCATCTCCGCGGCGAACCCGCAGGAGAAGCCGCAGCTGGCGAAGTTGAAGAGGAAGCGGTACCAGATCGGCTGGCGGAGCGTGAGCCTCCGCTGCTGCCGATCATAGGTGCACAGCACCACCGAGCAGCCGCCGAGTGCCGCAGCGACGATCGCCACGCCTTCGCCGCGCAGCAGCAGCGTGAGGCAGACAGCCGCGAAGGCCACCGTCATCTGTCCCTGGAATACCGGCAGCTCGACGCGCCAGATGCTGAAGACCAGGGATACCAGGATCAGCAGCGGATCCATCCACCACTGGTCGGGCGAAGGGCGGTGACTCAGCACGGCCCAGGCCAGCCAGGGCAGCACGAAGAAGTGCGCCCCAATGAAGATGCGCAGGCCGGAGGGTAGATCGCTGAACCGTTTCATCGATGGGGCAGCCTCGGGTGGTAAACGGCGGGTCCCTTCATGGCTGACGGGTGTCGCTTGCTCAATCAAGCGTTCGGACCACGTTCCATCGGGTGTAGGAAAGGTCTCATAAGGTTATCGGTCGGTGCCCACGGAATATGTAGGCCGTCAGGCGCCGAACGTAGCCCAGACGTAACTTTTATCGTCGGCACTTTTTGCGCGGATGCGCCGGCTCCGGCGGCGCCCCGGGCACCCGTCACGTTTGTAGGGCTCCGCGGAACGCCGCGCGGAACCGGCGCTAGGCCGGACCGGCGCTCAATCCCTCCGGTTCGGAGATGATCGCCGGACACAAACCGGCATACCGCCTGCCCGGTTGCTACTCTGTTCGTATACCAGGGCCGCTCTCCCTCCGCCAACAGTCGGATACGGAAACCCCACGAAAGGTGGAATCTGCGTGCCGTTCCGCGGGACAGGCCCCGGTCCCCCACCCCGTCGCGGGACCCGGCCTCGCCACCGCTGGGGAAGCGGGTCGACCACTTGCTCTACCTCGGGCCGTTCGCCCGTTCGGTCGAAGCAGGGCGGCCGGGTGCAGCGGTCCTGGACCGCCGCGGTGCCGTCAGGCGAGTCCGCCGGACCGGTCACCGGCGACCCAGCGGTGAGTGATGGCGCGCTATCGGATGCCGTCCGGGAACCGCCGGCCGCCGGGTTGCTAACCGTCCGCGAACGGCGGGCGCGGATAGCCCTGCCCGAACGGCTCCTCCGGCCGCTTCCACTCCCCCAGGAGCGCGCGCCTCAGGGGTGTGGTCCGTGCCAGGAACTCCGGGTCATTCCGCTTCCGGTCGGACGGGATCAGCCACGGCGGCGCATAGACCATGTGTTGGATGTAGCGCGGGTAGTCCATCTCGTTCGCGGTGCCGCAGTGGAAGACGCCCTGGTGGAAGAGGAGCGCGGTGCCGGGCTTTCCGCAGATGACCTGGGCGATCGGCAGGTCTTCCAGACGAGCATCGCGGGGCGGCCGAACAGCCGCGTTGTGACTGCCCGGAATCATGACCATGTTCCCCATATTCGGCTGGGACTGGTCGGTCAGGAAGTAGCCGACCCGGAGCTGCACGAGAGGGGTGGGCACGCTCAGCCGGCGGAACTCGTAGGCGCTGGAGCCGTCCTGATGGAACCGCCCGCCGGGAAATCCGGGGGGAGACTGGGTGCACCAGCTGCTCTGCAGGATGAAGTAATCGCCGTAGAGGGCGCGCACCTTGGGGAGCACGGATGGGTGGTCGATCAGCGGCTCGATCACCGCTTCCCGCTCGTAGAGGGCGCCGAGCTGACGCCACTGATCCGTTCCGAGCGGGGCGTGTGCCCGGCGCGCCGCATCCGCGCAGGCGGTCACCTCCTTCGGAGAGAGGGCATCCGGGATGATTAGGTACCCGGCGACGTCAAACAGAAAGCGCTCCTCGTCCGAGAGCGGGCCGGGTTTAGCAAGAGGGATCATTCGCGCGATAGGTCAGGATGGCTGGAGTGGTTTCAGACCCCTTACCGTTCGCGCAAGCCCGAGAGTTCGCCTTCCCGCGCCGCGGGGACCCCAGCCCGAGCTCATCACCACGGCCGCGGTTTCCCCTCCGCGCGGCCGGCGGAGACGGATCGCGGGCGGGGTGAGCGGCGGTCGGCCCCGCGGGATGGGGACCCGCAGGCGTTCCGCAGTCCGATTCCGGGCGTGGTCCTCCCTCCGCGGACGCGCTTTAATGGCCGGAATCGCCGTGGTATACTGGCGCGGAGGTCGATGCGGAGCGCGCAGACCGAGGGCGACGGCGGGCTCCAGCCGCTCCCGCCCAATGCCGCGCACTCGACGCGGGCGGAGCCGGGCGCCGGTGCGCGCCCCGGCCGGGAAAGCCGACCTCCGATTCAACGTTGCTGCAGCATTACCGAAACGGCGATGACTCCCCACTCTCTGCGCGTGCTGGAATACGAAGCGGTCCGCCGGCGAGTGGTGGATCACGCGTCCTGCTCCCTGGGACAGGAGCGCGCGCGTCGGATGGAGCCCTCCTGGCGCGAGGAGGAAGTGCTCCGCTGGCAGGCGGAAACGCGAGAAGCCTCTCGCCTTCTCGGCCTGCCGGGAGCGGTGCCGCTCGGCGGGATCCATGACCTGCGT
>CAYQDT010000527.1:0-636 GCA_964416225.1 uncultured bacterium | reverse complement strand
CTGAGGGCCGCGGGCGTCGGCGCGACCCTGGAACCCCCGCTCCTGCTGATGGTGGCGGACACCCTCGCGGCCGGCAAGCGACTGAAGGTATTCCTCGCGCAGCGGCATGAGCAGGCACCGTCCCTGGCCGAGATGGCGCGCCGGATCGACGAGTTTCCGCACCTGGCCGAGGAGATTCTGCAGGCCATTAGCGAGCAGGGCGAGGTGCGCGACGAGGCGTCGCCGCTGCTGGCCCGGATTCGGAAGGAGCTCCGCCAGGTCCGCGCGCGGATGACGGACCGCCTCCAGGCGATCCTTCGCGGCTCCGGCTACCGGGACATGATTCAGGACCCGGTGATCACCACGCGCGAGGGTCGCTACTGCATCCCGGTCAAGAGCGAGTACCGCTCTCAATTCGGCGGCCTGATCCATGATCAGTCAGCAAGCGGCGCAACCGTCTTCATGGAGCCGACGGCCGTGGTGGAGCTCGGCAACGAGCTGCGCCAGTTGGACGCCCGGGAGCGACTCGAGATCGAGCGCATCCTGCGTGAGCTATCGGCGCAGGTCGGACGGCACGCCGCGCCGATGACCGAGACGGTGGAGCTGCTCGGTGAGCTCGATTTCATCTTCGCGCGCGGCAAGTTGGCGCAGGCGATG
>CAYQDT010000526.1:0-3924 GCA_964416225.1 uncultured bacterium | reverse complement strand
GTGAGCCGGTTCCGGGGCGCGTCTTTCGGCAGCGGGGGCAGGAAGGAGAAGGTGCCCGGCTGCACCGCTTCGCGCGTCGAGAGGAACTCGCCGCGGTGGTGGATGCGCGTGACCCGGGGGTTGAAGGCGGGTCGCTCGCGCATCACGAGCGTCCGGACCGGCTCCGGGATCGATTTTCGGAGCTTTTCGATCTCCGCCCGCTCCTCGGCGAGCTCCGGCGCGACCGAGAGGAAGTGGCGCAGCAGCGTTTCGCGCTGCGCCGGGGTGCGCTCACCGGCGGGCGCCGCCAGGGCGTCCTCCACGGCGGCGGGCAGCCGCGCCGTTACCGGCCGCCCATCCGCGGTGACGGAAACCCGGAAACGGCCCAGCGCGGAGGCGTAGTACCGCTCGAACGTCATCTGCAGGTGCAGGGCGTCCGCGTCCTCCACCGGCCCGGCGAACGGGAAGACGGCGGAGTGGGCCTTCCCCTGGCCTCCATTGATCGACCAGCCGGTCTGGTTCGTCCCGTCCACGGCGAGCTGCGCGCTGGTGCCGAAGGTCTGGGTGGCCTTCCCCCAGGGGACGGCGCGGCCCGCGGCGGTGAGGGTCATCTCACTCAGAAAGAAATCGCCGTTGCCGCCCTCGTAAAAAACCCGGCCCGGTCCTCCCCGCGGGAGCGAGTCGTCCGGCAGCACCTCCAGCCGCAGCGCCGTGATCCCCTTCAGCGGCGACCGGAAACCGAGGTCGTAGACATCCCGCTTCGTCATGTCTCCGGTCGCCAGGATGGAGCCGTCGTCCAGGACCTTGAGGAGCGGGAGGTTCGTCTTGATCGCGGTGGGGCGGAGGACGGTCCAGCGCACCGCGATGCGGCCCTCGCCGTCCAGCCAGGCGCCGAACCTGCGCTCCAGGTTGGCGCGCGCCGAGAGCGTTCCTTCGGACGGGAACCGGTCCGGGAGGGAGGCCTCGCGGCGCGCGATCTCCCGCTCCACCTCCGCCCGCTTTCGGGCCGCCTCCGGCGCTTCGACCGGCAGCTCCGGCTCCTCCGTGTTGTTCAGGAAGGCCATGAACTGGTAGTACTCGCGGTGCTGGATCGGGTCGAACTTGTGCGTGTGGCACTGGGCGCAGCCGACCGTGAGGCCGAGCCACGTGGTGCCGGTCGTGGCGACGCGGTCCGTCATGGCGTAGAACCGGAACTCGAGCGGGTCGATGCCGCCCTCTTCATTCAGCATCGTGTTCCGGTGGAAGCCGGTGGCGACGCGCTGCTCCATGGTGGCGTGCGGGAGGAGGTCCCCCGCGAGCTGCTCCACGGTGAACTGGTCGAACGGCTTGTCCGCGTTCAGGCTGCGGATCACGTAGTCCCGGTAGGGCCAGATGGTGCGCGCGCGGTCCTTTTCGTAGCCGTTCGTGTCGGAGTAGCGCGCCAGGTCCAGCCACCGACGCGCCCACCGCTCGCCGTAGTGGGGCGAGGCGAGCAGCCGGTCCACCACTTTGTCGTACGCGCGGGGATCCCGGTCCGCGACGAAGGCGTCCGCTTCTTCCGGGGTCGGTGGAACGCCGATCAGGTCGAGGTAGACGCGCCGGATCAGGGTGTACCGGTCCGCCTCCGGCGCGGGCTTCAGCCCCTCGCGCTCGAGCCGCGCGAGGACGAAGTAATCGATTGCGTTCTTTGGCCAGCTCTTGAGCTTCACGGCCGGCAGCGGGGCCTGCCGCGGCGCGACGAAGGCCCAGTGCGGCGCGTACCTGGCTCCGGCCGCCACCCACCGGTGCAGAATCTCCTTTTCCGCTCCGGTCAGGGGCAGGTTGGCGGACACGGGCGGCATCTGTCCCGCCTCGACCCGCCGGACGAGCGCGCTCTGCTCCGGGTGGCCGGGGGCCAGCGCCCGGAGCGCGGCCTCGCGGGTGTCCAGCCGCAGGCCGGCCTGGCGCTTTCCCTCGTCCGGACCGTGGCACTTGAAGCAGTGCCGGGCCAGCACCGGGCGCACTTCCCGGTTGAAGTCGGGGGGGAGGGGCGCCGGGTGTCGCGGCGGCGCCGCGGTGCCGCTCAGCGCCGCGGGGCCGCAGATGACGGCGAGAGCCGCCGCGCCGAGCGCGATGCGGGGCGGGAAGGGAAGTCGGGCAAAAGAGAGGTGCTTCATCCCGGGCCTGAATACTCCTGGGCGCTCCGGCGCCGCGCGCCGGTGGGGCTCGCCGTGGAGGCGTGCCAACGCCCTCATTCACTCTTACCGCGCCGGACTCCTGTTTGGTGCCCGGCGGATGAGGAGAATGGCGGGGTAGGGACGGCGCCGGCTCCCTCGCCCCGGAGGTTGGGTCAGTAGGCGTCGAGCTCGTGGAGGCGCTCGTCGCTGATGCCGAAGAAGTGGGCGATCTCGTGCAGGACCGTGTGCCGGATCTGCGCCCGCAGCGCTTCCGGCGTGCGGCAGGCGCGGAGGAGGGGCCCCCGGAACAGGGTGATTACGTCCGGATACAGGGGTGGGAGCCCGCTGAAGGGCACGCGCTGCGTCAGCGGGACCCCCTGATAGAGACCGAGCAGCGTGTGGCCCGCCGGGACGTTCGCGGCTCGGAGGAGATCGGGCGTCGGCTCCTCCTGGACCTGGACCTCCACGTTCACCATCCGGTCGCGGAACGGCCGCGGCAGGTCCTCCAGGGCCCCGGCCACGCAATCATCAAACGTCTCTTCGTCCATCGTACGGCAAGCCCTCCGGGAGCAAGACGGCCCGCGGGCGGCTGTCCGGAAGCCGGAGGTCAGCTCCGGCTGGTGGAGCGCAGCCGGGCGGGCGCCGGTCTTCCGGGCTGGATGGCCGGCGGCGTGCCGGACGGGGTGCGCACCAGCCGGACCGAGCCGACGATGTGATGCTGGGCCCGGTCGTCCTGGAACGACCACTCGGTGAAGGCAAAGAGCTCCGTGCCGCTGCGCAGGATTCGTGCGTTGCCGATCACCAGACGGCCCTCCTCGCCCGGCTTCGCCGGGGGCGTCTCCGCGCTGAGCTCCGCGGCGTCGATCGTGGCCGCGCCCCAGGTGGGCTCCTGCTGGACGCGGAGCTGGAAAATGCCGGAAACGGAGGGGTTGGAATGACTCTGGTGGGACAGGGAGAAGGAGACCGGCCCGCTGTACTCGCCGGGGTCGTCCGTGTTGCCGCCAATCCCGGGCAACCCCTTCATCACCAGGCGGCCGTCGGCGTGCTCGTCATAATACCGCAGCTTCCCCCGCCCGGAGGGGCTGGTGCGCTCCTCGGCTTCCACGCGGGTGGGGGTCTTGAGGTCGGAGAGGATCAGCTCGGCGTGCGTCAGCTTTTCGCGGAGCTCGGCCGGAACCTCGTTGATCGAGAGCTGCCGCATCTCCGTCCGGCCCTCTTTCGGCTCGATCCGGTCCCAGAACCCGCCGGGGCTCGCAACCTGCAGAAAGACGTACCGTCCCGCGATCTGTTCGAGCCCCGCCGGCCAGATCGAGCGCGGATCCGTGGTCGGCCTGGGAGCCTGCTCGGGCTTATTTCCGGCTCCGGAAGGATTGCCGGGCTGATTCTGGGCCAGAGCCGCGGCCGAGAGCGCCAGTGCCAGGCCGCTGATGCCGATCCGAACGAGTCCCTGCACCATCAGTCACCTCCGTTTCGCACGTGGTGCGAGGGCGCGGTGGGCCGTCGCGCTCCGGGGTTATCCCCGCATCCGGCGCCCGTCCCGCACCGACAGAATATCCGCGGCGGCGGTCCCGCGTTCCTCGTTCGATTTCCAACGGACCGGCGGAGCGGCCGCTCCGCCGGTCCCCTGACCCGTCAGGACACCGGGTGGCGGCCGTCCCAGGCTTCCGAGGTGCTCCGGTAGATGGAGAACTGGTCGATCAGCCGCAGCAGCGTGAAGACCCGCTCCACGCGGCTGCCGGTCCGGATCACCAGACGAAGATCTCCGTGGACACCGTGGACGCGCGACTGAAGCTGAAGGAGGGCGCGGACG
>CAYQDT010000525.1:0-3924 GCA_964416225.1 uncultured bacterium | reverse complement strand
CTGCGCCCGTCCGATTCTCGCAATCCGGGTCACGCCGCTCCGGAGGAGTGCCGCGGCGAGCTCCGCACGCCGCTCCGACGCGGCGGCCAGTCCGGCCGAGAGCAGCCGCGTGCGGGCTCCGGAAGCCAGCGCCGGCAGCTCCTCGAGCGCTTCCAGCGGGCGGAGCACCACCGTCCGGTTCTGCGGGCACGGCTGCAGCGCGGTCTCCCGCTCCAGCGCGACGGTCCACGCGGTCCCCCCGCGGCTGCTCCAGAGGCGGAGCCCCGGGTCCAGGAACGCACGCATTTCCAGGTCCACGCGGAACTGGTGGATTGCCGCGGACTCCGCCGCCGTGAGGCGGCGGCGCGGCAGGCGCCGTTCCAGGCGCTCCAGCTCCCCCGCGACGAACTCCGCCAGTTCCGCGGGCGAGACCGCGCCGCCCCGCTCCACGTAGACGGTCTGCGGCGAGAGGCAGCCCTGCTGGTCGAAGAGCGCCGCGTCCAGCGCAATCCCCGTCGCCAGGCGCCGCGCCGCGCGGGGCGCAAGCGCCTCCCGTCCGACCGCTGAAAACGACAGGCGGTGTCCGTATCCGATGTACCGCGCGTGGAGCGGCAGCCGCTCTCTCAGCTCGCGGAGCGCGGCATCACCGCCGTAGGCCACGAGTGCGTCCGCATTCGCCAGCAGCCGCCGCTCCAGCTCTGCCGCACCTCCGGGCCAGCCGGTGACCACCAGCCCCCGCGCGAGGTCCGGCGCCAGCTCCGCTACGGAGCGCGCGTAGAGGGGTAGCAGGAACGGTTCGGAGCTGGAGCATTTCACCAGGCACGGCGCCCCCAGGATCAGCGCCTGCACCACGGACGGAAGTGCCGCCGCCGGAATGTTGCCGCTGGAGACCACCACAACGAGGCCCGGGGGGCCGGGCCGCACCTCCGGTCCGCCGGATGTGGCCGCTCCGGAGGGCAGCGCGTCCGTCAGCCAGCGCCCCCGGCGCGGAGAGCGCAGGCCGGCAAAGGTGGAGCGGAGGTGGCGGTCCAGCACCGCGGCGGGATAGCCCGTGGCGGCGCGCAAGAGCTCCACCGCTTCCTCGCGCCAGCCGCTCCGAACCGCCGACCAGCGCGCATGCACGGCGTCCAGCGCGGCCGGGATACCGCCCGGATACCCGCACCGCAGTGGGGCACGGACCCGTAGCGCGCAGGCGAGGCGGGCCGCCTCGTCCGGATCAAGGACTCGGCGCCGATACGCCGCCGGCTCCGGGTGGGCGACCGGCGCGCCGTCCGGGACCAGCCCCGGCGGGAAGTATTCGGCGAGCGGAGCGACCATGAGGGAGCAGCCATGCCTTCCGGAACGGCAGACCGCCGGCGAACGGTGGACGAAACGAAGCAACGTCCGGCGCGTCTTTCCAACACAGCGTAACACAGCGGGAACACCGGCGCCGTTCGGTGGAGAGCGGGCGAGATCCTATTCGCCCGCGTGGCGGGCGGAGACGAACTCTTCCACCGCCAGCGAACAGCCGCGGGGCTCCGCTCCGGAGGCCCGGCCGAGAATCTCGAAGCCGCCCGCTCGCTCCACCCCGAGGTCGTCCGTCTGGACGGCGGCCACCGTATGGAGGTTGGTGAGGTCGAAGAAGCGGAGCAGACCCACCTCTCCCGCCGGCAGCGGGGCCAGACTCTCGGGATCCACCACCTGCACGCGGACCCAGGGCGGGGCCTGCTTGCGGCGCTGCTCGACGGGTGGCGCCGGTGCGCGGGTTTCACACCAGTCCCGCAGCACCCCGTCATAGAACTGGCTGCCGAGCTCCGTCATGCCGTACTCGTTGACCACGTGCGTCGGCGGAATTCCAAGCCGCTCCGCGTAGAGCGCATACAGCTCCGCCTTCGGCACCTCGCGCGACCGCCCCTTGTAGCCGCCCGTATCCATGAGCCGCGAGCCGGGTGGGAGCCGGAGCGTCCTCCCGCGGTCGGCGAGACCGTCCAGGAAATGGACGAGCCCAAACGCCGTCCCCAGGATGCAGACCGGCTCACCCTCCTGCTCCACCTGCATCAACGCGTCTTGCAGCTCGGGGAAGAGGGGCCCCCGCGGCGTCCAGAAGCTGCCACTCCGCTCCGTCCCGAACGCCTCCCGCACCCGGCTGTTCATATGCCCGAGGGAGGAATGGGGGAACTCTTCCGCGGACGGACCGCAGATCAGCACCCGGATCCGGGTCACGTCCGGCAGCAGGTGGGCCTGAAAATTCGGCAGAAGCGAGGCATCGTAGAGGCGCGTGTCCGGGAGGAGATGGCGCCCGGACAGGCCCCCGTGCGTGGTACCGCTGGTCCGGTACTCCACGCGGATCCGCTCCGCCGGCACGGTGGTCAGCTCCGCGGCCTTGAAGGCGTTGGTGGGAAGCGCGGGAATAGCCCGCCAGTCCGTCACCCGGTCCGGGGTCTTCCCGCGGAGGCGGCAGTAGGCGCCGTAGGGAGCGTTCCGCTCGACCTGGTAGCCGAAGACCGCCAGCGCCAGCCGGTTGAACTCCGCCTCCGGCAGCGCCGTTTCCGTCCCCCTCTCGAAAAGGCGAAGTAGTTCCTCTTCCAACGGCTCTCCCAACGGCTCTCCCTGTGGCATAGTGTTGAGCCATCAGCGGCTCGCCGCGAGCGATTCTTCCAGTGCGGTCAGGCCCAGCTCGAGCTCCTCGTCGCCGATGTTCAGGGGCGGGGCCAGGCGGATGACGCAATCGCTGTGGAGGGTCCAGCCCACGATGAGGCCGCGCTCGAACGCCCCTTCCGCGAGCCGCCGCGTCCGCTCCGCCGACTCCAGCTCCACGCCGATCAGCATGCCCCGGCCGCGCACCTCCGCCACGCCGCCGTATTGCTCACCCAGCGCGCGCAGCCTCCGGCGGATCTCGCTGCCCCGGGCTTCGGCGCGGGGTGCCAGCTCCTCGTCCAGGATCACCCGCAGGGAGGCCAGGCCCGCGGCGCAGCAGACCGGGTGCCCGCCGAACGTGGTGACGTGAGACAGCGCCGGATCCCGCGAGAGGCAGGCCATCACCTCCCGCGTCCCGATGAACGCGCCAAGTGGCATCCCGCCCCCCAGCGCCTTCGCCAGGACCAGGAGGTCCGGCTGGACCCCCCAATGCTCTCCCGCCCAGAGCTTACCCGTCCGTCCCAGACCCGTCTGCACCTCATCGAAGATGAGCAGCGCTCCGGTCTCCGTGCAGCGGCGCCGCAGCGCCGGCAGCCATACCTCCGGCGGCACGCGGACCCCGCCCTCGCCCTGGATCGGCTCCGTAATCACCGCCGCCACGCTTTCGTCGATCCGCTCCAGCGCGCCCGTCTCGCCGAACGGGAGGAGCTCCACGCCGGGGAGCAGCGGCAGGAAGGGGTCCCGGTAGACGGAGCGGCCGGTGACGGAGAGACTGCCGTGGGTGTCCCCATGATAGCTCCGGTCGAAGGCGACCAGCTTCCGGCGGCCGGTCCACTTCTTGGCCACCTTCAGCGCGCCCTCGTTCGCCTCGGTGCCGCTGTTGGTGAAGTAAACCACCTCGAGGCCGCGCGGCGTGACGGAGGCCAGCAGCTCCGCCAGCCGGACCTGCGGCTCCAGGACGTACTCCCCGTACACCATGGCATGGAGATAACGCCCCGCCTGCTCCTGGACCGCCCGCACCACCGCCGGGTGCGCATGTCCCACGTTGTTTACCCCGATCCCGGCGAGGAAGTCGATAAACCGGCGGCCGTCCCGCGTGTAGACGGATGCTCCCCGGGCCCGCTCGACCACCAGGCCCATCGGCTCCGGCGACGTCTGGCAGACGTGCGCCCGGAACGCGCGGCTCAGATCACCGTCCATCGCGTACCTCCACGGGCACCCGATCCGGGTCTTCCGTCCCCGGGAGCGACGCCAGCGCCTCCGAGAGTTCTTCCAACACCCAGCCGTCCGCCTCGAGCGGCTGGCGGGCGCGGAGCGCGGCGCGTGACG
>CAYQDT010000524.1:0-3930 GCA_964416225.1 uncultured bacterium | reverse complement strand
CCGCCCGGCCCCCCGGCCGGGCTTCGCAACCCGACGAAGGGCCGTGCGCCTTACGCGGCGGCCCGGACCAGTTCGTGACTGTCACAGAAGCCGTAGATGCGGCTCACCAGTCCGTCCCGGAAGGTGATGACGTGCATCCACGGCATGTCGTACTCCCGCCCGGTTGCGCGCACGCACCCTCGCTCCCGGGCAACAATCACCACCGTGTCTCCCTGGGCGACGAGGGTGAGGAGCTCGGGACGCTGGTTGTCCAGCCGGCCGTAATTGCGCGCCGCGCCGGCCAGCGCCTGATCGCGTCCTTCCCAGCGGCCCGCCGTGGGAGAATCGGGCGGCCCGGCCATCTCCAGGACGACGTCCTCGGCAAGCAGGTTCTTGAGGGCTTCTGAGTCGACGCGGGCAATTGCGTCGTACATCGCCTCCACCTTCACAACATTGCCGCGCTCCGCCTCCTTATGGACCGCGAGAGAATCACCCGCCTCGAACGCGGGTCGCAGGCGGGTGATAAACCGGTAAACGGCTTCGGGGTTCACGGTTACCCTCCTTCCGAATGCGCTGGAGAGGACAGCATACGCACCGGTTCCACGCCGGCGGCTACCCTCCTGCCTCCAGTTTCTCCGGGTTCGGAGGCAGAAGCAGGCTCCCGAGGCCGCCGCGAAGGCGCCGGCGCCTAATTCGTCTCCGCAACCGGCTGGCGGAACGCCCGCTCCACCATGTCCTCCGGGTCCGTCGAGACCGGTCCGTCGCGCCACAGCCAGCGCATCATTTCCGGGAAGATCGCGCCGCCGAATTTCTGGCCGTGGCTGTTCATGCCCCAGGAGTAGTTCACATCGTAACCCGTCTGGGAAAGCGCCTTCATCAGCCGGACGTTCTGGTAGAACCAGTCCAGCTTCTGATCGTAGACGCCCCCGCGGAAGCCGCGGTTGTAGTTCCGGCCGTCGCAGAGATAGATCCGGATCGGCTTCTTCTTACTCGCCAGCACGCGCTCCGGATACACATATCCGCCCCGGAGGTTCACGAAGCTGCCGACGTTGCTCAAAACCTTGCGGAAAGCGTTGGGGCGCTCCCAGGCCACGGAGAACGCGGCGATCGCGCCGGAACGCGAGCCGCCGATGCCATGCTGCTCCGGGTCCCGCGAGATGTTGTACTCCTTGTACAAAACCGGCATCAGCTCTTCCGTGATGATCCGGGCGTACCGGTCATCCGGCGTGTTGTACTCCGTCCCGCGGTTCGTGAAGCCGTCGCCCCAACCGATCTTCGGTGACGGTTCCGGCTGGTCCGGCCGCCGCCCGGGATTGATGAACACCCCGATCATCACCGGGATCTCCCGCCGGTAGATGAGGTTGTCCATCACGTTCTGTGCCCGCACATCCCCGTTCTCGTCCTTGAAGGCCTGCCCGTCCTGAAAGATCATGAGCGAGGCCGGGACCTTCGGGTTGTACTGCGCCGGTACATAGACCCAGTAGGTGTGCTGCGTGCCCGGGTACACGTTGCACGGCAGGGTGAACGGCCCGCGGATCTCCCCCTTCGGCACCCCGTCATGCGGCAGCGAGTCGGGCCCCAGCCGGTACTGCGAGTCCGGACTCGGCCCCGCCGGCCGAGCCGGGGACTGGGCCCGCGCCAGCGTTGCCGCCGCCACGAGGCCGATTGCACAGATGACCGCTCGTTTCATCCCCCGCACTCCTCTCAACGCACAACCACCCACCCGCCGGACCGTCCGGCTAAACCTGAAAGATCTGGATCCAGTTTCCGCAGGTGTCGTTCAGCACCGCCACCGTCGCCGGTCCGGCCGGCGTAGGCGGAGTCTTGAACACCACTCCGGCACTCGCCAGACGCGCGTGCTCCCGGCCGATATCTTCCACCAGAAATGCCGTCGCCGGAATACCCGCCTCGAACAGTGCCTGCTGGAACGTCTTCGCGGGCGGAAAGCCCATCGGCTCCAGCAGTAGCTCCACGCTCTCTCCCTCGTCCGGAGAGACCACCGTCAGCCAGCGGTGCTCTCCCATCGCCACATCCGCCTTCTTCACAAATCCGAGCTTCTCTGTATAGAAGGCAAGTGCCTTCTCCTGATCGTCCACCATCACACTCGTTAGCCGGATCTTCACGGGAAATCTCCACGCTCGTACGGAAGGGCTGCGACGGTCGTCCACGCCGGCACGCCGTTCTCCGTTCGCGAGGCCGGCCCCTGCCTGAACGGGGCGGAGGCGCGAGGCCGGGTTTCGGGACCCCGGGCAGCCGGTGCTCATCCCCAAACGTGGGTCCGCGCGGATCTCGATCTTCGCCTCCCGAGGAATTGCGGGCTCCCATGATCAAGATCAACACTGGAGCCCGGTTCCCGCGCACGCGCCGCGGCGAGCCGAGCTCACCAGCGCACCCGAACTTCCTTTTCTCCGCTCCCGCACGCACACCCACATGTCCGATTCCCGACCGGTCTCGCGCCGGCTCATCCTGCACTCCACCACCGCCATGCTCCTTGCACACAGCGTCGGCGCCGAGAGCCGCTTGACCGCGCGGCAGGTCATTGAGCGTATTCAAATGAATGTCGGCGTGCCGTGGCGCGCTCAGACCGTCGACACATTCAAGGCGGGTGACCCGGACGCGCCCCTCACCGGCATCGCCACCACGATGATGTCGACGCTGGACGTGCTCCAGCGCGCGGCGGCGGCCGGCAAGAACCTCATCATCAGCCACGAGCCGACCTTCTACGGCCACATGGACCGGACGGACGAGCTCGAGAAGGAAGGCGACCCGGTCCTGGCCGTGAAGCAGGCGCTGATCCGCGAGCACGGGCTCGTCGTGTGGCGCTTCCATGATCACTGGCACGCGCGCCGGCCGGACGGCATCCAGGTGGGCATGGTCCGCGCGCTGGGCTGGCAGCCTTACCAGAATGCCCAGAACGACCGCCTGTTCACGCTCCCGGAAACGACGCTTGAGTCGCTCGCCTCGCGTCTCAAGCACCGCCTCGACATCCGCGCGCCCCGCGTAGTCGGGGACCCGCACCTGCGCGTGACCCGGGTCGCGCTCTCTCCCGGGGCCGGCGGCTTCGCCTCCAGCCGGCATCTCCTCCAGCGGGACGACGTGGACGCGCTGGTCGTCGGCGAGACGGTCGAGTGGGAGACGATCGAGTACGTCGCGGACGCGATTTCGGCGAACAAGCGCAAGGCGATCATCGTGCTCGGCCATATCCCCTCGGAACAGGCCGGGATGGAGGAATGCGCTCGCTGGCTGAAAACCTTCGTCACGGAGGTGCCCATTGAGTTCATCCCCACCCGGGAACCGTTCTGGGCGCCGAAGTAGGACTGCCTTGCCCGATGCTTCCGCGCCGATCTCCAGCCGTCAAAACGCGATCTGGAACCGGGAGAGGAAGACGTCCTCGTGTCCCAGGGTGGTGGACCCGAACTTGATCCCGTGGTCGAACTCGGTCCGCGCGTAGTTCAACTGGAGCTTCACGAGCGGGTTGAAGTACCAGTTGACGCCGAGGGTCAGCTCTCCCGCGCTCTGCGCCGATGAGGCCGGGTCGGCGAACCCGCCCCGGAAGGCGGCGCCGTCGATGTCCAGCCGGCTGTAGCGAGCGGCCAGCTCGAATGCACCCCACTTCCCCTCCTTCGGATCGAACGCGCGGCGCGGAACGACCCCGGTGTACGATGCACGCTCGCCGGTAAGCACGTAGGATGCCTGAAGGAAGTACCCGCTGTCGTGAAGCGAGGCGCGCCGTCCGCCTTTCGCCACGTCCTGGGTGTAGCCCACGTATTCACCGATGAGACCGAGCGGGCCCCGGAAGTAGAAAAACTGGGGCGAGAGGCGGGTTCGATTTCCCGCCCCCGTCACCCCGCCGGCGTATTTGAAGAACACGGAGCGCCCGCTGGTGCGCAGGGACGTCGCGGCCAGGGAATCCGCCTCGCCCCCGATGCTCCCCGCCACGCCGGTGGCCCC
>CAYQDT010000523.1:1694-3936 GCA_964416225.1 uncultured bacterium | reverse complement strand
GGCCTATCCGTGCGGTCACCTCCAGACCGCCCGGGCTCCTTGCGGGTTCCTGGCGGCCAGGCGGAAACGGGGCGGGCCTCTGCCCCCCTCGTTTTGGCACCGGGACGGACCGGGTATGGCGGGATGAACAGGGGGTAGGAACGATGGCGATCACGAAACGGCGCCTGGACATCTGCGGGCGCGAGAAGCTATGGGAGTACCAGGTCGACACCGCCGCGGGGCGATTTCGCGTCGCGGCACGGCAGGTGGGCCGCGAGGAACCGGTGTTCACCTGCTCCTGCGGGGTGAGCGCGGACGGCTTCGAGTGCGACACCCTCTTTTTCGGAGAGGTGTTCAACCAGCCATGCTGCCACATCGCGGAGGCCCAGCGGGACCTGAGTGTCGCGCGGCAGGCGGCGGCGCAGATGATTCCCTGATCCGGCCCGGGTCCGGCGGCGGCCGTGAAGCGGGTGAGCGCGGAATCCCCGAGCGGACGGCGCTTCCCCGCCCCCGACGGCTGATCCCGCGGACCGGCGGCCGTGGCGGCCGCGCCGGCGCCGGCACCGTGCCTGACGGCGCCTCCTCAAGTTGACGCTGCGGGGAACGCGGCCTATACTTCCTCAAATCCGATGAGACACTGACTTAAGGAAAGAGGGAGACGCGCGCATGAGCACGCTGGTTGAGTCCCAGCTGGACGGGCTGGACGCCGAATCGCTCTTCAGCGCGGGCTTTGGCCTGACGTTTGATGACCTGATCATCCTGCCCGGATACATTGACTTCGCGGCATCCGACGTTCGCCTGGAAACTAACCTCACCCGGAACATCCGGATCAAGCGGCCCCTGGTATCCTCGCCGATGGATACCGTCACCGAGGCTTCCATGGCCATCCATCTCGCCCTCCTGGGCGGGATCGGCATTCTCCACTACAACAACACCGTTGCCCAGCAAGTGGAGATGGTCCGCAAGGTGAAGCGGTACGAAAACGGCTTCATCACGGATCCGGTGGTACTCTCCCCGGGGCACCAGATCCGGCACGTGGACGAGATCAAGGAGCGGTACGGCTTCTCGGGGATCCCGATTACGGAAGACGGGACGCTCGAGACCCGCCTCGTGGGGATCGTCACGAACCGGGACACCGACTTCGAGAAGGACCGCACCCGGCCGCTCTCGGAGGTGATGTCCCGGGACCTGGTGACCGCGCCGAAGGGCATCACCTTGAGTGAGGCGAACCGCATCCTCCGGTCCAGCAAGCGGGGCAAGCTGCCGGTGGTGGACGAGCATGGGCGGCTCGTGGCACTCCTGGCCCGGCGCGACCTGCTGAAGAATCTCAACTTTCCGGACTCGTCCAAGGACCAGGGCAAACAACTTCTGTGCGGCGCCGCCGTCTCCACCCGGGATGAGGATCGCGAGCGGGTCGACGCGCTCGTGGAAGCCGGCGTGAACGTGCTGGTGGTCGACTCCGCGCAGGGACACTCGATCTACCAGCAGCGGATGCTGGCCTACATCAAGAGCCGGTACCCGCAGATCGATATCATCGCGGGCAACGTCGTCTCCCAGCAGCAGGCGGAGACGCTCATCCACAGCGGGGCCGATGCCCTGCGGATCGGGATGGGGCCGGGCTCCATCTGTATCACGCAGAACATGATGGCGGTCGGCCGCTCCCAGGCGACGGCGGTCTACCGGACGGCCAGCCTGGCGCGGCGGTATGGCGTGCCGGTGCTGGCGGACGGCGGCATCAACGGCATCGGGCCGATGGCCAAGGCGATCGCCCTCGGCGCGAGCGCCGTGATGGTGGGCAACCTGCTGGCAGGCACCGCGGAAGCACCCGGCGAGTACTTCTACGAAAACGGCGTGCGGGTGAAGCGGTACCGCGGAATGGCCAGCCTGGAAGCAATGTCCGCGGGCGGAGCGGCACGCTACCTTGCCAACGCCAAGGACGCGGTGAAGGTCCCGCAGGGAGTTTCCGGCACGGTGGTGGATAAGGGCTCCCTGATCGACTATCTCCCGTACCTGATGAAGGGGCTGCAGCAGGCGCTCCAGGACATGGGCTTCCGGGATATCCCCTCGCTACACGCGGCACTGGCCGAAGGCCGCCTGCGGATGGAGCGGCGCACGCCGAACGCCGCCGCCGAGGGGAGTGTCCACAGCCTGGTCAGCTACGAAACGCCGCGGTTCGGCATTCGGTAGCCGCCGCTGTACTCGTTCAGGTGAGAGCCCGGGGCCCGTGCGTGGGCCCCGGGCTCTGCTCGTTTCTGCCGCCTCG
>CAYQDT010000523.1:0-1684 GCA_964416225.1 uncultured bacterium | reverse complement strand
GCGCGCTCGCGGTGGGCTCCGGACCGCCGAGCCGGAGGAGACGAGGCCGCAGAAATCAGGCGAAGTTCGGGAGCAAAGTGGGTATATACGGGGGGTACCGGAGTGCCCGCGCACTCCGGCTGCTATTTTCCGCCAGCCCAGAACGAATCAGGAGCCGATTCATCGCTCATGTCTCGCGTCAAGCTCTCCCTCAACGGCACGTGGGAATTCCTGCCGGATCCCAAAGACCAGTTCCGCCCCGACGCCCTGCCCGAGCGCATGGGGACCATTCAGGTTCCGGGCAACTGGGAAGCCCAGATCTCCAAGGGGGCCGAGGCCTTCGGCCGGGCTTGGTACCGCAGGCGCCTGCAAACCCCACTGGAGTGGGCTGGGCGGGCGGTGTTTCTCCGCTTCGGCGCGGTGAACTACTACTGCCAGGTCTGGGTCAACGGTCACTTCGTCGGTGACCACGAGGGCGGCTACACGCCGTTTTCCTTCCGCATCGAGCCGCACCTACTGGGCGAGCGGCAGGCGGAGATCATCGTGAAGGTGGTGAACGCGGCGCACGCCACACCCAGCTTCCCGGAGTTCTCCTACCAGGAGGTGGCGGGCACGCTGAAGGATATGTTCGGCTTCTCCATCAGCGAGGTGCCCCTCGGCAAGCAGAACTGGTACGGCAGCGTGAGCGGTATCTGGCAGGAAGTATACCTGGAGGTGGTCAACGCCACCTTCTTCACGCACGCGCTGGTGACGCCGGACGTGGACCGAGGGGTCTCGCTCATCCGCATCGGTCTGCACGAGCCGCCGCTCCATGCGCAGGACCTGGCGCTCAACTACCGGATTCTTGATGCGGAGGGGAACACGGTCGGCGAGCGGCAGCGCGTTTCACTCTCCGAGGCGCTCGGCGAAAACCACTCGCCGGACCGGCCCATGCAGTCTCCCTTCGTCGAGGTGCCGATCTCGAACATGCGGCTCTGGGACCTGGCGAACCCGCACCTGTACCGGCTCAAGGTGGAGCTCGAAGAGCGGGGCGAGGCGCGCGACGAGTGGGTCACCCGGTTCGGAATGCGGAAGGTGCACATCCAGAACAACCGCATCTACCTGAACGATGAGCCGGTCTACGTGATCGGCGCGCTGGACCAGGACTTCTACCCCGAGACGAGCTACACGCCGCCGTCGTACGAGTTCCTGGCGGACCAGGTGGATAAGGCGCTCCACATGGGGCTGAACATGCTCCGCTGCCACATCAAGGCGCCGGATCCCCGCTACCTGGACGTGGCGGACGAAAAGGGGATCCTGGTGTGGGAAGAGCTGCCCAACTGGCTGAAGCTCACGGAAGAATCCGCCGCGCGCGGGCGGGAGACGATCACGCGGATGATCGAGCGGGACTTCAACCATCCCTCCACGATCATCTGGACGGTCATCAATGAGAGCTGGGGCGCGGACCTGGTCAACAAGGATTGGGACCGGCGCTGGCTCAAGCAGATGTACTACTATGTCAAGCGCTTGGACCCCACGCGGCTGGCGGTTGATAACTCCCCATGCAATATGCCGGGCGTGGGTCGCAACTTCCACCTGCGCACGGACCTGGAAGATTTCCACATCTACTTCCAGATCCCGGACCACTACCACAAGTGGAATAGCTGGGTAAAGGATTTCGCGCAGCACCCGTCTTGGACGTTCAGCGACAAGGGTGACGCCGAGC
>CAYQDT010000522.1:668-3945 GCA_964416225.1 uncultured bacterium | reverse complement strand
CTCGAGCGGCGTGAAGAGCCGCCCGTCATCCTCCCGCTCCGCTCCGTTCCGGCTGCCGCGGTACGAAAGCACGAGCCTCCCTCCAGGTTGGAGGATCCGCGCGAGAGAGAGAACGGCGGTGATCAACTCCTCCCGTGGCAGGTGCATCAGGACCGCGGAGCAGAGCACGTTGGCAAAGGTCCCCGCCGGGATGGTGGCAAGGTCCGGTAGCGCCTCCGGCTGGAAGACCAGGTCCGGGTGCGCGTGCCGTGCCGCGGAGAGCATCCCCGCTGCGGGTTCGTAGCCGACGGTGGGGTAGCCCGCGGCGACCAGCCAGGCGGTATCCCGGCCGCCCCCGCAGCCGAGATCCGCCGTCGCGCCGCCCGGATGAAAGACGCCCCGGACGGCGGCGTACACGCGTTCGGGAACGAGGTCGCGGTGGGCGACGGCGAACTCGGACGCGTGCTCGTTATAGGCCTGTAGCGTCCGGGCGTCGATGGGGACTCCGTAATCTGGTGCTACCGCGCGTGAGGCGAACGGGGTTGTGGGGCCATCGGGGCTGATGGGCGCTCTTTCCGGTCGGCGCTACCGGTAGCGCCGACCGGGTCAGCCAGCTCGCGGGAGCGTACCCGGCAAGCCGCGCTCGGAGCCCGCCAGGGAGATTCGGCGGCCCCGTAAGCTCTGCCGCTCCGCCGGTGGGCTCCACTGGTGGTCTCTGCTCGTGGGTTCCGAGCGTGGGCTCCTCCGTATCCCGCGCCTGGACGTGTTCTGCTTCAAGGCGCGGGGGACCTGCCTGTTCCGCCGGTCACGAGCGAAGCCGCGGACGCCTGACCGTCCGAACTCTACCGCCGGGGAAGGAGTTGCTCGTGGAAGTTCGTCACCACGCGGCCCACACCCAGACCGCGCGGGAGGCGGACCACCGGCTTACCCTCCTCGCGACAAAGCTCGGTTACCCCCTTCATTCCCGTGCGCATGAATCGGATCAACAGGACGACGATGTCGTTGCGTTTGACGTCGGCGGCGAACGCATGGGGGCTCGCGTCGAACCGATCCGTCTCCGGCCACTCCAGCGTCGCCAACTCCAGGGCCGCCTGGATCCGCTCGCGGTGCTCGGCCCG
Source organism: uncultured bacterium (assembly GCA_964416225.1). GTDB lineage: Bacteria > Armatimonadota > SYMT01 > SYMT01 > SYMT01 > CAYQDT01. The sequence continues at coordinate 2,848 of CAYQDT010000522.1, read as the reverse complement.
TACGTGCCCGCCGACAAAGAGGCAGCGCTTCCCACGCGTATGCGCCAGCAACTCCTGGCGCAGCCTCTCCACCTCGGTGGTCAGCTTCTTGCCAGCGGCCTCGTCATCCTCGCCGAGCGGATCGCCCTTTTTCAGGCGGCGCTCCTTCTCCCGCCTGATCTCCTCGAGCAGCGGGTGCAGGCGCGCATCCCCTTCCAGCAAGACCTCCCACTCGAGGAGCGAGTTGCGCAGCTCCGGCTTGGTCTTCGGCACTCCCGCCTCCAGGCAAGCACGCGCCGCTGCCTGCAGCCGCTCCCCGTCCTTATCCTGGATCCCGAAGCGCGGCTCCGCCAGGAGGGCCTGCAGGCCCGCGAGGGTGTGCACCTGCGCGAGGCGTTTCTCAACCCCCGTCCGCAGATCCCGGAACCTCTTCTCCAGCCGTGCGGCTCGTTGTGCCAGCTCGCCGTCGGAAACGGTGGGATGGAGCGACTCCACGTAGATCGACAGCGCTACTCCCGAATCCCGGACTTCCGCGTAGAGCTGCTTTTGCTGATCGTCGCCCCCCGCGAAGGCCTCGTCCAGCAAGCGGAACAGACGCTGCTGGGACGCGCCGATCGCGTTCAACAGCTCCTCGGCCTCTGCTTTCTTGAGTTCCGTCGCGTGGTCTCGGAACCAGTCGAAGGCAGCTACCGCCGGGATGAGCCCCTCGTACGCCTCGGCCAGTTCTTCCCAGAGCCCCGCCTGATCCGGGGTGCGATGGGTATCCAGGGGCAGGACGTACGGCTCGCCATACTCCTCCCGGATACGCCCCTGGATCAGCCCGCGCGCGGCCCGGACGTCTCCGGTGTAGTGTCCGGAGACCTCCAGCTCTTCGTAGGCCCGACGTAGCCGACAGGCGGCGGCCTTCAGGCGCAGGAGCCCTTCGGGCCCAGCTGGCAGCTCACCGCGCACCTGGCCCGCGATGCGCTCCACTTCACTGTCGACCAGGCTCCGCTCCCGGGGCGTCCAACTCCGCCGGGGTGGGGACGGCACACCGGAGACCGGTGGGGCCTGTCCCGCTGGGGCCGCAGGCCTGGCAGCCCCCGCAGTCCCGGAGACCGAGGACGCCGGCACGGGCGCAGCCGGCACGGGCGCAGCCGGCACGGGCGCAGCCGGCACGGGCGACGGGGAATCCGGACCCGGTTGCTCCGCCTCGGGATCCGCACCGATGGAAAGCGCGCTGCCCTGCGCCGACGTCTCCGCCGGCGAGCGGTCGTCCGTAGGGGCGACCACCGGTTCGACCACGGCCGGAGAGCCCGGCGCGGACGGGTCTGCATCGGCGGTCCGCCTGCCGGCAGCCGGCGGCGCGGACCCAGCAGGCACGTCGGGCGCCGGAACTTCACCCCGTTGCAGATCCGAGAGCTCCTGCCGGGCCGCGGCAAGGCCCCGTTCCAGCTCCAGGGCCAGCTCCTCGGCGCGCAGTCCCCGTGCTTCACCCAGCAGCGCGTCCATCACGGTAGCCGCGTGCTGCAGGAAGCAAATGCGCGTCCGGCGTAGATCGAGCAGGCGTTCCTTGACCTGCTCTTCAAACCGATCGAAGCGTTCCGCGTCAAGCAGCCAATCCGGCGTTTCCATTGATGATCTCCATTCAGGCTGTCCAGCGCCTCCAGTATGCACCCGAGCGGGTGCAGCAGCGCTACACTCTGTGAGAGCTCAACGGCGGGAGGCCGTCCACCCATGGGCGGTCACCTCCCGGGGCGCACCCAAACCTCCGGCCAATAAGCGTTCGATACCTTGCTCTTCGATCCCTTGTGCACCCTAATGGAGGACTCCAGGTTCATTCAGGCACGGGGCCGCCCCCCTGGGGCGGAGCGGGCTCCCAGCCGGTGGACTGCCGATCGGCAGATGGCGACGCCGTCTCCGCCCCCTGGAGGGGGAGCCGGAAACAGAGCGTGGATCCGGGACGCGGCCATGAGCCGCATGGCAGCCGGGAGAGGGGGATCGCCGGGCGAGCATGCAGCGGCCTTTCCCCTTGTGATCCGGGGTGGTAACGGGTTCCGCCCCGGCGTAAGCGTGCCGGCCGGTGACCGGAGGCTTCCGGATCTTCGTCCTGGAACACACGGGCAGCCCGGTTGGCCCGGGCCGGCGGAAGGGGGTTCAGCCCCTCCCACGGCGCGGCGAGCGGCGCGGCGAGCGGCGCGGCGCCGTTCAACGGCACTCGC
>CAYQDT010000522.1:0-658 GCA_964416225.1 uncultured bacterium | reverse complement strand
GAGTTGCCGCTACGAGCTCGGATGTACCGTCGACCGGGGTCGGGATCCGATCCCCCGCTCACCCCGCACGCGGTTGTGTCGCCCGTTCGTCCCGATTCCGGCACCGGCGGCCGGACGGCGGAAGGAGAACCGCCATCGCGCGGCTTAGTTAAAATTGAGTCACTGTGCCAGCTGCGGCGGGAGCCGGGTGAGCACGTCGTAGTGGAAGGAACACCCGGGTGATGCGACCCCTCGTCCGCGCCACCGAGATTGGCGAGTACATCCGCCACCACTCCTGCGAGCGCCGCTTCAAGCTGGATCACGATCACCGCCAGGAGACGGAGGCGCTGCCGTTCTTCTACCAGCTGTCGAGCACGATGGACCCGGTACTCCAGGAGGCGGGCCGGCAGCGGGAACGGGAGTGGGAGGCGCTGGTGCGGCAGCAGGGCCTGGTGGATCTCTGCCAGTACGTCGGGCGGCCGGAAGAGGTGACGACCCCGTGGGACGCGTTCGCCGCCGCCGTTGCCGCGCTCGCTCCCGGCACCCCCGCCTATGGACGGGAGATCGAGGTGCTGGAGGAGCTGGGCGCGTTCCGGGTCGCGGGCCGGATCGACTTCGTGCTGCTGCTCTGGGAGGGTGACCGGCCGCGGCTGCGCCTGGTGGAGTGCAAGGCGAGCCG
>CAYQDT010000521.1:0-3948 GCA_964416225.1 uncultured bacterium | reverse complement strand
TCCGCCGGAACCCCGCGCTCGATCAGGCCTTCCTTCACGCAGGTGCTGCCGACCAGGTACAGATCCGTACCCGGGTGGATCCACTGCGCGTGGACGGCATAGTCCGTGATCACGGTGATGGCCGGCTGATGCAGCTTGCCGGCCCGGCGAAGGTCCGAGAGCGCACCCGCCGGCGTGGGGTGAACCGCGATGCAGACGTCGAACCGGTGGCCCTTCAGATACTGCTCCAGCTCTTCCTGGCCCAGGCTGTTCAGCCACTGCTGGGCCGCGGACTCCGGCCGGAGGTCACGCGTGACCCGGTAGAAGAGGCTGTAGCCCTGCGGGAAGAGGCGCACGCTCTGCGTATAGCCGATGGTGGCCGCCTGCGTGATGGTGGGGGAGACGAACTCGTCGTAGTAATCCACGACGCTGATCTCACCGTCGGGCACGTTTGCGTGCCACCAGTGCCCGATCGCCTCGGCCGTACTCTTATGGCCGCCGCCGAACTTGGCGGAGAGGACCAGCACCCGGGTCTTGGGCGCCATGCGCTCCAGCTCAGGAAAATGCGAGAGGCGGGTCGGCTCCAGCGCGGCGCTCATGCCTCTCCTCCCTTCCACGCGGCTCCGCACAGGAGGCCTGCAGTCCGTTGTCCGTTCGCCAGGATAGCCATCAATCCTAAAGACGTCCGCCAACCCGACGGCGGTTACCTTCCCGGTCCACACTCCACCTCAACCGTGGACCGGCCAAACCGGATGTCACTCCGGCATCAATCATAACAGGAAACGGGCGCTGCGATTGCAGCCCGCTCCCGCCGGTCCCCCCGCCATTCCAGGATACCCAGCGCGAGGCGCTTTCAGCGGCCCTTGCCGCGGGCCCACCTCAGGCGGCGTCACACCCTGCCTACCGGCGTGCCGCCGCCTGCTTGGGAAACAAGACCCATATGCATAAACGCTGGCTAAGTGCGGAAAGGTGCCCCGCGCTCCAGAATTTCTACCGCACCCAGACCGCTCCGGCGGGGTGGGAAGGAAGCGGGACCCTCCCGCCGGGACCGCGGCAGCGCTTTGAAGATGTGCATTCGCCCCGCGCCCGGGCAGGGAGATGGCGGCGCACCGTCCAAGAGCGTCGGGAGGGGGCGCGGATGACCGGCGCAGACCCGGGCGGATCCGCCGCGAGTGACCAGCGGGGAAGAGCGGGGGAAGAGCGGGGGAAGAAAGGATCAGCGATGCCTGAACCGGTGAATGTCGGTGTGATCGGCTGCGGAGCCCTTTCGGCCGCCTATTTCAAAATGGCGCCGCGGCTGCCCATCCTGCGGATGGCTGCCTGCGCGGACCTGGACCTCCAGCGCGCCCGGGCCCGCGCGGAGGAGTTCGGGGTGCCCCGGGCGTGCTCCGTGGAGGAGCTGCTGGCGGACCCGGCTATCGAGCTCGTGTTGAACCTGACGGTCCCGAAAGCGCACGTCCCCATCGCGCTGCGGGCGCTTGCGGCGGGCAAGCATACCTATGCGGAGAAGCCGCTCGGGGTCCACCGCACGGAGGGGGAGGCGCTGCTCCGGGCGATGCGGGAGAGCGGGCTCCGGGTCGGCTGCGCGCCGGACACTGTTCTCGGCGCGGGAATCCAGACCGCCCGCCGGCTCCTGGACGACGGCGCGATCGGTCGCCCCGTGGCCTTCACCGCCTTCATGATGGGTCCGGGCCACGAGCACTGGCACCCCAGCCCGGAGTTCTACTACGAGATAGGCGGCGGCCCGATGTTCGACATGGGGCCCTATTACCTGACCGCCCTCCTCCACCTCCTCGGCCCCATCCGGCGCCTCTCCGGCATGGCCGCCATCGCGATCCCGTAGCGAACCATCACCAGCCAGCCGAATCAATGCACGGTCATGCGGGTGGAGACTCCGGACCATATCGTGGGGACGCTTGAGCTGGAGAACGGCGCGGTCGGGACACTCATCACCAGCTTCGCGACGATGCATCCCGTCCACGACCCGCGGAGCCCGATCACGATCTGGGGCACCGAAGGAGTACTAAAAGTCCCGGACCCAAACGGGTTCGACGGCCCGGTCTTCCTCCGCCGGAAGGGGGAGCCGGAGTGGCAGGAGGTCCCGCACGCCTTTCCGACCGGCTACGGGCGGGGCGTGGGGATTGCGGACCTGGCACACGCCCTGCGCTCCGGCCGGCCCCACCGCTGCAGCGCGGAGCTGGCGTTCGCCGTGCTGGATGCGATGCAGGGCTTCCTTGACTCGAGTGAAAGCGGCCGGCACTACTCCCCGGAGCTCCGACCCGAGCGTCCCGCGCCGATGCCGAGCGACCTCCCGTTCGGCGTGCTGGATTAGCGGTGAGTTTTTCACCACGGAGTTTTCACCACCGAGTTTTCACCGCGGAGCACACGGAGGACACGGAGAAGGACCGGAACGATCACCATGGTGACCTGGAGACCAGGAGACCCGGAGTGGCGGAGTGTGAGCGGGAGGATCGCCGGCACGGAGGGTGCCTCGCCCAGCGGTAACCGCCCGCGCCCCGGCCAGCGAGAAAGCTACCATGCTTCCCAGGCCGGGAGAGCCTCCCTCGAAGGCCAGCAACCCCAGCACGCCGCCCGGCGGCAAAAGCGGTGACACCCCGGCGAGAGGGATGCCTCGTCCGGAGGCATCCGTCCCACACCCGGCCGGCGTGAAGGCGTGCGCCGACCCCGCAGGAGTTCCGTCCCGCCGGTGCCAATTTCCGGTACACGGTTGGCCATCCAGGCGTGAAACCGTTCCCTCGCTCACCGGAGGTCTGCCCATGCTCCGCCGTCCACCGCGCGCACCGCTGCTCTCCGCCGCCCTGGCCGTACTGCTCCTTGGAACGGCGGCTCCGGCGCAGGTCCCCCCGGCGGGAGGCCGCGCCGCTCCGGGCGGTGAAGTCGCGGAGGCGGACGGAAAGATCATGCGGGAGATCCGGCAGAACTCCCAGGTGCTGGAAAACCTGGAATACCTCTCCGACATGATCGGCCCCCGGCTCACCGGCACGGAGAAGCTGAAGCGGGCCAATGACTGGACCCTCCGGAAGTTCCAGCAGTACGGCCTCGCCAACGCGCACCTGGAGGCGTTCACCATTCCCACCGGCTGGAGCCGCGGCACCGCCGCCGGGAAGGTCCTCTCCCCGAACACGCTGCCGCTGACCCTCGTCTCGGCGGCGTGGAGCCCCGGAACGGAGGGGCGCGTAGAGGGAGAGGTCCTCTACGTGGACGCGCAGACGGAGGCCGACTTCGAGAAGTACCGCGGGAAGCTCCGGCACGCGATCGTCCTCACCCGGGAGCCGGCGGCTATCCCGCCGCCGGGAGCGCCAAAGGTGGCCGGCATTCCCACGCCGCTCCCGCCCGAGCGGCCGGCCACCGGCCCGGGACGCGCCTTCTCACCGGGCGCGCGCGGGTTCCGCCGCCGGCTCACCGAGCTGCTGAAGAGCGAGGGGGCGACCTGCGTGCTGATGGACTCCGCTAAAGAGCACGGGCTCCTGAACATGACCAGCATCAGCGGTGAGCAGCCCTGCACGCCGGGGGCGCTCCCCACCGCCTTCGTCACCCATGAGGGCTACACGCTGCTCTGGCGGCTGCTGAAGCGCGGCCCGGTGCGGGCGGAGGTGGAGATCCAGAACAGCTTCACGGAAGGGCCCGTCACCGTCTACAACACGGTGGCGGAGCTGCCGGGGTCGGAGCGCCCGAACGAGGTGGTGATTCTCGGCGCGCACCTCGACTCATGGGACCTGGGCACCGGGACGACCGACAACGGCACCGGCTCCATGGCGCTGCTGGAGGCCGCGCGCGCCCTGCAGGCGACGGGTCTGAAGCCGAAGCGCACCCTCCGCTTCGTCCTCTTCAGCGGAGAAGAACAGGGACTGCTCGGCTCGAAGGCGTTCGTGAAGGCCCACGCGGGCGAGCTGAGGCAGATCTCCGGGGTGCTCGTCCATGATCTGGGCACCGGAAAGGTGAACCAGA
>CAYQDT010000520.1:0-3973 GCA_964416225.1 uncultured bacterium | reverse complement strand
GGTCTTCGTACCGCGCGTGACGGTCGAAATCGTTTGCGATGCGCTCCAGGAGCGCCGCGGTGCGCGGCCAGCGGTCCTGCGCCGCCCGAGCGTGCTGGCGGTAGCCTTCCGCGAGTGCCCGCTCCTGCGCTCCTCCGTCCGCCGGACGGCGCATCGTGACTCCGCGTCCGTTGAATAGGCCGGTAGCGATCCCCGTCTCGAGATGCTCGCTCGCGACCTCCTCGATCACTTCGCGCACCGCCTCGTGCGGCCATGCTCCGTCCGCGCCTACAGGCGAGCGGGAAAGCGCCTGGCCGATCTGCTGATCGCCAACCTCGGCGCGGTCGCAGTCTCGAAGCAGTTCCTGTGTCCGCAGCGTCCAGGCGCGCAACGCTGCTGCGTCCACGTTCCCCTCCTCGTCGACACCGGGCATGTGGCGCCAGCCTCGCAGGAGGTCGAAGCCGAGACGGGCCCGGCGTTCCGATTCCACCGAGGCGTCGTGCGGCTCGTCGTGCCTGCCCTTGTAGACCCAGGTAATGACCTCGCGGAAGAACTCCGGCTCGGTGGCGAGCGCGCGGTGGAGCACCTTGGGGCGATAGCTGGAATACTCCAGCAGCGGCAGGAACAGCCACTCAAGGCGGGCAATCCTCTGCGGCTCGACCTCGCCGGACTGCTCTATAACGCCGAGGAGCTCGGCCACGTCGTGTCGAAGATCACCCCACGGCAAGTCATCCCCGGCTGCGGGGTTAGAAATTCGGTCGAGCAAATCGGCTATCGCGGCGATCGGAAGGCGCGGACTGCCGTCCCGGGAATACAGTGCGGCGAAACGGAGCGCGTCCGGTAGCCGTCCGTGCTTAGCCAGCATCTGCGCCACGAACTCGAGGTCTTCGTCATCCAGCGCGCCGAGTCCGTAGTAGCCAGTCTGCCCCCAGTAGGCTCTCTCCACCTCCAGCCCGAGCGCCGCGACGAGTTCCCATGTGCGCTGGTTGAACGGCAGGAGCCGGTGGAAGTCGGCCTGGGCGGCGTCGCCGACGATGAGGCCGGAAGTGCGCCTATCCTCCAGCCACCCCGGATCGACGGCGGCGCGGGCCTGCGCGTAGCCGAGCGCAAGGTTCCTGTCTCTGAAGTTGGCTGAGCCGAGCCCATCCCGAAGCAGTGGCGCCTCAGCCTCGTCGCGAAAGCCGCTCTTGCCGGCTGCCCATCCCACGTGCCCGGGCTCCTCGGCGAGGCCCGCGAGATCCAGGACCGCGGGCAGACCGCCCTCCGCGTACAGTTCCTCCACAGCGGTGCGGCGAAGGTCTTCTAGCGCCGTTTCTCTCGCGCTCCAATGTTCCGTTTCAGGCAGCGGAAAGCGCGGGACCGCCGTGAAAAGCCACGCGTGCCGTTCGAGCAGGCTGTCCGGCTCGAACGCGGCATATGCGCTGTGAAGCTGCTCCACGCGCTCCGCCGGCATCGCCCACTCCGCGTCCGGGAATGCCACATGCCTGGAGATCACCTCCCGCAGCGCGCAGCGGAGCCGCTCCCGCTCAGGCGCGCCGATTGGCCGCGCGGCCAGGGCGAGCAGGCCAGAAATTGCTTCGCCGAACTCGGGATCCGCGAACTCGTCTGCCAGCTCGATCAGGTCGCACCAGCGGTCCACGTCGGCTCCCGCGTCCCCAAGCAAACGTTTCAGCACTTCCATCCCCGTACGGCCTACCTCGGCGTGCGTCGGCCGCGGGACGGGCTCGCCGACCCAGTCCCGGAACTTCGGCGTCGCGGTGCGCTGCGCGGTGCCGTGGCGACGCGGCAGGATGCCTTTCATCAGCGCCCAGGCGACGGCGGGTTCCTTGCTGCGGAGAAGGTCGATGACCCGCAGGCGCCGCTCCGCCGAGGCGGCGGTGCACGGGTACCACGAAAGTAATACCTGCTTCAGGCTGTTCAGTGGACGGTTGACGAGCTTGCCCCCGGGGTCCAGGCGGGCCAGCCGCGCCAGCTGTAGCGCCGCCCGCGCGAGATGATCGGGCGACCAGGCCAGCAGCTCCAGCGCCCACAGCAGCCCGCAATGCGGTGACCCGCCGAAGCGGCTGTCCTCTTGCGCGAAGAGGCGAGTCACAGCGCCCGGCGTGTCCGCGAGTTGCCCCACCGCGTCGAGGAAGCGCGCCGGAGAAGCCTCCGCGAGGGAGGAGAGCACTGCGGAGAGCGATGCCCACGCGTGCCACTCGCAGGTGTCCTTTAGGAGCTGAGCCACGATGCGGTCGGCCCACTCCTGCCCGTCCTCGCCGGCGGGAACCGGTCCCAATTCTGGTCGGGACGCCATGAGCGCGAGCGCCTCGGCCAGTCCCTCCCGCAGGTGGCTCGAGTGCGGGAGGGACTTCCCGTAGATGCTGGCGGCGAAGCGCTGCCCAGGCTCAAGCTCGTACTGCGGGTCGCGCCTGCCGAGCACGTCAGCGGCCACGCGTTGCAGCCGTTCCAGGTCCTCCCGGGTTAAGAAGCGGGAGAGCAACAGCCACGAGTCTTCGCGCGAGACCACCAGCCAGGTGTCGCCCACCTTCCGGAGGAACGGGTCCGCCTCGCTGGCCCAACGGACGCATGCGGCGCACACTTCCGAGTAATCCCGTCCAGCCAGGGCCGACAGCACCTCCCGGTCCGAAGCGCACGAGTCGTGCCACCGGCCGGCCAGCAATGCGGGCAGTAGAACGCGTGCTTCGGCCGGGGACGCCCATTCTGGCGTCAGGAGGGCAGGATTGACTGCCATGCGCCGCATAAGGGCGGAAAGGCTCTTGCGCCCGAGGGTGGCAAGCTCCTCGAGTTGTGTCTCGGGCACCCGCATGGCCACAAGGGCCTCGCGGACTGCTTCCCTGCGCGGGCGCTCAAGCCGCGCGGAACGGTCGCCGGACGCCTCGTTCATCCCGAGCGGCAGCAGGACGTGGTGTCCCCTTGCGAGCGCGAGCGGGATCGCGGTCCGGTCCTCGAAGATCGGCAGCAGGATTAGCGGGGATTCAGACAGAGCTAGGCGCCGCCATGCCGCGGGGCTCTCCACGACCACGCTTCGCGCTTGGACCCGTTCCCGTTCGTCCTGCGGCAGCTGCTGGACGGACGCGGCGTAGAACGCGACTGCTTCCTGGACGGTTTCTCCCTGAACGTCCAGAATCGCCGGGCTACCGGCAAGCCATTCCTGTACTGCGTTGACGACCTCGGTGCGGCCCGCGACTACGAGCTCGGGCGCAATGCGATACCGGCTTGCGGCCGCCCACTCCGCCCAGTAGCTCGCTATGTCAACGGCATCCTCCGGACGGCTCCCCAGCAGGATCGACGCCCAGATATGGACGGCAGGCGCAGCCTCGAGCCACACGGCGAGATCGTCCGCATCGTAGGCCCGCACGTCGAGCCACTTGCCTTCCTTTCGACGCGCCTGCGCCCACTTTTCCTTCTGCGCCCAACGGCGCGATGTGACGAAGACGAACGTCGTCTGCTTCGGATCGAGACCACCGGGTTCATCCGTCCGCTTTTCGTAGTCGCCGTCCGCCTTTCCCTTGACATCTGAATTGGTGCCCAGTTCCCAGCAGGATGTGCCGGACGGGACGTGCGCGTTTCCGGCGGAAGCCCGCACCGTGCCGTCCCAGCCTCCAAGCTGTATCCCTTCGTCTGCCGCGAAGCTGACCTGGACGAGACCGGAGGCCGACGCTCTTACCAATCGCCGCACGAGGATGGGCAGGTCACTCTGCGAGGCCCTGCGGTTGGACCAGTGGTGAAGATCTGTTCCGTTGATGAGGGTGTGATGGGGCATTGGCATTCTCGCGGCGGTTTATGCGAACAGTATAAGCAAACTCAGGCCGGCGGGCGACCAGACGGGCGACAAAAAGGCCCGCCTTTCGCCGGGTCTCCTCGTGCAAAGACCTCTGGACTTCCAGGAGTATGTGTACGATCCGGCGGTCAAGCCAGAACCAGGCTCTAACGGCCGTGTCCCAGATCGCCGCGGGCCTCGCTAACCTGGACGCGGCGTGACTGCTTCGTC
>CAYQDT010000519.1:286-3973 GCA_964416225.1 uncultured bacterium | reverse complement strand
CGGCTTACTCGGCCGCGGCGGGCGCGGCGCCCGACTTGGCCGCCTGGTAGCGCTCCATCACACCTTCCCGCTCCAGCAGCTTCGTCGTCGTGTCGGTGGGCTGGGCCCCGCGCTGGAGCCAGAGCACCGCGCGGTCCGCGTCCACCGTCACGGTGGCGGGCTCGGTGAGCGGGTCGTAGTAGCCGATCTGGTCGATCGTGCGCCCGCCGCGCTTCGAGGTGGAATTGGCCACCACGATTCGGTAAAACGGGCGCTTCTTGGAGCCCAGACGCATCAAACGGATCTTAACGGGCAACGGAACATCCTCCTGAAGGGAACTATCTGCGAAATGGCATCCGGCCGAGACCGCCTGGCATGCGCTTCTTGCCGGATTGGATCTGACTCACCTGCGAAAAGATCTTTCGCATCTGGTTGAACTGGTTGAGGAGCTGGTTGACCTCCTGAACGGTCGTCCCGCTGCCGCGCGCGATGCGACGGCGCCGGCTGCCGTTCAGGATGTTGGGATCCCGCCGCTCCTGCTTCGTCATGGACTGGATGATCGCCTGCGTCCGGACGAGGTCCTTATCGTTCACGTCCGGCTTCGGTGCTTTGCCTCCCAGGAACGGCATCGCCTCGAAGAGCTGCTCCAGCGGCCCCATCTTGCGGACCTGCTGAAGCTGCGTGAGGTAATCCTCCAGGTCAAACTTGTTGGCGAGGATCCTCTTTTCCACGGCCGCGGCGGCTTTCTCGTCCACCGCGAGCTGGGCTTTCTCGATGATCGTGAGAATATCACCCATGCCCAGGATCCGCGAAGCCATGCGCTCCGGGTGGAATCCTTCCAGGGCATCCGCCTTCTCTCCGATTCCCACAAATTTGATCGGCTTGCCCGTTACGGCGCGAATCGAGATAGCCGCGCCGCCGCGGGTGTCGCCGTCCAGCTTCGTCAGGACGAAGCCGGTTACATTCAGCCGCTCCGTGAACTGGGTGGCCACGTTTACCGCGTCCTGGCCGGTCATGGAGTCCAGCACCAGGAGCGTCTCCTGCGGCTGGAGCTCCTTCTCCAGGCGCTCCACCTCCGCCATCATCTCCGCGTCCACGTGGAGACGGCCGGCGGTATCGACGATCACCACCTCGCACTGCTGCGCCTGCGCCGCGCGGATGGCGTCCCGGGCAATCCGGACCACATCCTTCTGGTCCGGATCCGCGTAAACGGGCGCCTTCACCGTCTCCCCGACCACCTGGAGCTGCCGGACGGCGGCGGGGCGGTAAATGTCGCACGCCACCAGCATGGAGCGTCGACCCTGCCGGCGGATCGTGGTGGCCAGCTTGCCGCAGGTCGTCGTCTTACCGGAGCCCTGCAGCCCGACGAGCAGGATAACCGTGGGCGGCCGGAAGGCGTAGTTGATGCGGCTCTCGTCCTCGCCGAGGACGGCACACAGCTCCTCGTTGACAATCTTGATGACCTGCTGCGCGGGGGTGAGGCTTTCCAGCACTTCGGATCCGACGGCGCGTTCCTTGATCCGCCCGATCAGATCCTTGGCCACCTTGAAGTTCACGTCCGCCCCAAGCAGCGCGCGGCGAACCTCCTGCAGGGCTTCGGACACATCCTGCTCGCGCAGCGTGCCTTTCCCCCGCAGGCGGTTGAATACGCCCTGCAGCTTTTCGGTCAGCGAATTGAACATACGCCTCTGCCGCGCCGGAAGGGTCGAGAGACGCAAACAGACCGCCCCGGCGGAAGCCGCACAAGTATACGGCAGCGTCTTCCACGAGTCAATTCCCGCCGGAGCGCTGAAGTGGGAGGGATCCGGCGCCTTCCGCCACGCCGGCGCTCCGGAGAGGGGTGAGGCCGGCCGAGAGCCTCCACTGCGCGGGTGGACGAGCGTTTGATCGGTAACGCTCGCCCTAGGGAAGGATATCTTTTGTGAAGGGCCGAACTAGGCGAGGATTGGCACGTTTCGTCCGGCGACGGCCTGGAGCGGGCCAGCCAACCTCTCTGCGCGCCGGGCGGTGGTCCGCATTCCACCCTGGCGCCCTGGAGCCTCTCCCAACGCTTATTTCGTGACGGACTGCCTGGTCCGCGGTGCCGGAAAGGCCCGGCCGGCGTTTCCCTTTTGGGAGACGGCAGCGGATGCGTTCCCTACTCGATGGAGGCCGCTCGTGCTGGTACGTTTTAATTCCCGAAAGCTACTATTCACCACTGCGTCGCTGCTTGGCCTGGCCGCCCTCGCCGCCCACGCGGCGGGCTCCGGCACCATCCAGCGAGTCAGCGTCTCCCCGGTCGGCGCGGAGGGGAACGCGGATACGACCGGTGAGCTGGGACTCAGCCCGGACGGCCGGTTCGTTGCATTCTCTACGAAGGCAACTAATTTCTGGGGCAACAACGCGGATCAGAACGGGTTCGCCGACATCTACCTGCGGGACCGCCTGGCCAGCTTCACGGAGTTCGTCAGCATCGCGGACAATCCGTTCGCGGGCGCGCTCTCGAACTACCTGAACGACGCGGACAGCGTCAGCCCGTCCGTGAGCGCCGACGGGCGCTACGTGGCCTTCACTTCCACCGGAAGCAAGCTGGTGTTCGCCGGCACGGGCGGGGGCAAGAGCCAGGTCTATGTGCGGGATCGCCGCGGCTTCGACTACATCGCCAGCGAGGCGACGGGCTCCGGAACCGTGGGGGACGGAAACAGCGCCAACCCGCAGTTGACGGCGGACGGTCTGACCGTGGTCTACGATTCCGACTCCACCAATCTGGTGGCGAACGACTCGAACAAGCTCCGGGACGTCTTCCTCACCCGGGTGACGATCACTCCACAGGCTTCGGGCGTCGGCAAGCCGACGGTGACCCGGACCACCACCCGCATTAGCCAGGCGCAGACGGTGGCGGGGCAGACGACCCCGGAGGCGAACGGCGACAGCAGCCTTCCCCAGGTCTCGCCCGACGGGCGCTTCGTGACCTTCACCTCCAGGGCCAGCAACCTGGTTCCCGGCGACACGAACGGTAAGGCGGACGTTTTCCTCAAGGACACCGTGACCGGGGCCGTCGAGCTGGTGAGCGTCGCCACGGACGGCACGCAGGGCAACGACGACAGCACCAACAGCTCGGTGAGCGCGGACGGCCGCTTTGTGGTCTTCGCGTCGGATGCGACGAACCTGGACGCGACCGATTCGAACGGGGCGACGGACGTTTTCCTGCGTGACCGGCTCAATCAGACGACCCAGCGGATCAGCCTGGCGTTCGACGGGAGCGACGCGGACGGCGCGAGCGGGAAGGGCACGAACCATCCCCGGATCAGTGCAGACGGGAAGTTCGTGGTCTTCGGCTCCTCCGCCGACAACCTGGTCACCGGCGATACGAACTCCAAGGACGATGTCTTCCTCTATGACGTCCAGCACGGCACCATCCAGCGCCTCAGCGTGGCGGACGGCGGCGCGGAAGGGGACGGCACCTCCACCTACCCGACCATCAGCGCGGATGGCTCGACCATCGCGTTCATCTCCGACTCTTCCAACCTCGTCCCGAATAAGACAACGACGTTCCAGGACGCGTACGTGGTCCGCAACCCGCTGTTCGCCGGCACCGGCGGCACGGGCGTGGGCGGCGGCCAGCCGCCGGTGATCCACATCACGGCACCGGCGAACGTTGTCGAGCAGGACGTGGTGACGCTGGACGGCTCCGGCACCACCGATCCGGGAAACGGCCAGCTCACCTAT
>CAYQDT010000519.1:0-276 GCA_964416225.1 uncultured bacterium | reverse complement strand
CCGCCGTCCGGCATGATCGCGCCGCCCGCGCCCCAGGTGGTGAGCCCGCAGGCGCAGAATACGCCCCGCGTGACGCTCACGGGAGCGAACACCGCGGTTGCGCACTTCACCGCGCCGATGGTCCTGGACACCACGTCGCTCACGTTCCAGCTCACGGCGAAGGACGGCGCCAACAGCGCGCAGCAGACGGTGACCGTCACCGTTAATCCGGCCGCGTCCGGCATTCTGTCCGGGCGGGTCACGGACTCCGCGGGAAAGCCGATCGCCGGAGCGGTG
>CAYQDT010000518.1:0-3979 GCA_964416225.1 uncultured bacterium | reverse complement strand
TCACCGCCCCGGCTCCACCAGCAGCACGTCGACGCTTTCCAGCGGCAGCGTCACGGTCACCTGGTCTCCCGCGGCCACGGGGCGGAGCCTGCCCTTCTCCAGCGAGGTCACTCTGCCGAAGGCCGCGGATCGGGGCACGGTGACCGTCAGCGAGCGGACCGGCTCGCCCGTCCAGTTCAGCAACACCACGGCGATGCCTTTTTCCGACTGGAGTCGGCATGCTTCGACGCCTTCCCTGCTCACCGTGACGGCCCGCGGGGTGCGCGCCATCCGGGCCGGCGCCACCGCCAGGCGCCGCTGCTCCGCACCCCAGTTCCTCGGCAGTCGCTCCCGTTGGGAGCGGTCCGGGGTCAGCCAGTATTGGAGTCCGGGGAAGAAGGCGTAGCCGAACGCGCGCCCCTGGCCGAAGCGGTGCTCGCTGATCCCGGCGGCCCCGGAGCTCAGGAATGCCGCCACCGCGGCGCCGTCCGGCTCCAGCGCGGAGATCGGTCCCCGGAGCGTCACCTGCGCCGCTCCGAACGCCGAGCCGCCGGATGCCAGAGTCGGGCCGACGGGAAGCGCGCCGTATCCCGCTTCGTTCGGCATCCGCTCGCGCACCGCCAGGCGTCGCTTCAGGCCCAGCACCGGATCCAGCAGGCGGGTGGGGGTATTGTACTCATCCGCGACCCCGCCGCCGGGAGTCACCACCAGGGTGCCGCCGCCGCGCACCCACTCCCGCACCTGCTCCTGTGCCTGCGCGGCGACATTCGGCTCGGTGAGGTAGAGCACCGTGTACCCGCGCGGTCCCAGCACGCCGTCCGCCAGCTCCTTCTCATCCACGTAGTCCACGCTGTAGCCCGCGTGCACGAGCGCATAATGGAGCGACCACATCTCGTGGAAATAGAGCGGTACGCGGGAGTCGTTCTCCCAGAGGCTGCTGCTTCCCGGCATGAGCAGCGCCACCTTCCCCCGCTCCGGCCGGCCGGGGAACAGCAGCCGCTCCCCTCGCCCCAACAGCCGCAGCGCCTCGGCTATGGGCCGGTACACCGATAGCTGGTCGGACCAGCAGTTCCCCGGAAAGAGCGGCTCCGGTCCCCAGGTGTAGAGATCGATCGTCTTGGCGCCGTGACCCACCAGCGACATGACCCGGTACTTGCCGCTCTCCGGGCGCCCGCCCAGGGTCCCGCCTACCACATATCCGCCGAACCGGCCGTGGCCCGGTGCCGCCGCCGAGCGGAGCGCGTCCGCGTAGACGGACCAGACCTGCGCGTCCGGATCTCCGAACCAGTCCTCCGTCCACAGCACGGGCAGACCCATGCGGCCGGACTGGAACCAGTCGAAGCCGCCCATCGCCGAGTCCGGGTCGCTCACCGGGTTGTTGCCGATCTTCCGGTTGGGCGATGCCACGTACCACCGGTTAACAAAGTTATTCCAGTTCACGGCGGCGGCGATGGGCCGTTTAAAGGCCCGGTCCAGAGCCGCCGCAGCCAGCAGGTGACCCCGCAGCGCAGCTTCCGGAAAGAAGCGCATCGTCCAGTAGAACAGCCGCCGCGCGGGCAGGTCCGCCGCCTGACTCGCACCGATTGGGAAGACCTCGTCCCAGCTCGTCCGGCCCAGGTCGGCCGGTTGGAGGCGCTGTTCGCGCAGATAGGTGCGGAAGCTCCGCAGCCACGCCGGATTCTCGCGGACCTCCCGCAGCATTGTGGGATAGTACCAGCCCGGCTCGTCGGCCAGCTTGAAGTCCGCGATCCCCTCCGACGACCCGCCGTTCTGCTTCCGCGCCGTGGCCGCCACCCCCGCGGCCCAGCGGTCCAGCGCCGCCGGGTTCATCTTTTCCTGGTCAAAATCGAAGTAGGAGGGCGGAGCGTAGACCGCCATGGACCGGCGCTGCAGTCCGGAGCCCGTGAGGACGCGATCCACCTCTTCCGGCGCCAGTCCGCCCCAGTTATAGGCGTTGACGGTGTTGAATCCCAGAAGCGCCAGCATTTCGGCGCCGGCCTGCAGCTGGCCGGGGTGCCCCTGGCCACCCATCATGTGCGACGCACTGACGACGAACCGGCGGGGCCGCTCCTCCGGTTTTAATCCCACGGTCCGCGCCGCCGCCAGGTAGCGCCGCGCATGCTCGCTCATCAGCTCGATGGCGGCCGATCGCTGTCCCGCGCCCGCGTAGCCGTATCCGGGCATCAGGAACAGCACGCTCCCGCCCTCGACGGTGTCCACGAGGCTCTGCAGCACCTTTCCGCCGGCCGACGGATCCCCGTGGGCCACCTCGATGCGCAGCTTGAGGTGCGCGAGGCTCTGCGGAGAAGCCGGGTCCCCGTCGGGCGGACCGGCCATCACTCGCGCCAGGACCAGCCCGCGCTGGTCCTTCAGTGCGGCGTCGGCGCTGCTCCACCCGGACGGCTGGCCCACGGCCAGCTGCTCCGCCCGCCCGAGGGGGCCGTAGACGCCGAGCCGGAGTGCTACGGGCAGCGTCTGGGGCACCTGACCGGTGCGAAGGCGCGCCTCCAGCACCGTCGCCCGCACCCGATAATCGCGGACCCGGTTCCCAGGGGTTCCCCCGGGGACCGGCTGAGCGACGATCACCGGGCGCCCGTTGGCCGGCACCGTCAACATCGCCGGGATCTCGCCGGGCCACGGCGGGAAGGATCCGGAAGCGGTGCCGGGAATGCCGTCTGCCCCGAGGCCCAGGGCGACCGCCCGCATCCCGTCGACCACCGGCTTCCCGCTGAAGGCGTCCTTGAACGCGGACGGCTGTACCACCCACAGGCGCGATCCGGAGCGGTCCGGTGCGAAGACGGAAGCCGCGACCTGCTTCTGAACCTGCGGCTCTCCCACCGGATCGCCCGTGTTCCCGAGCGGCCACACGGCCACGCGCTCGCCCTCCGGGGTCGAGCGTCGCAGGTACAGCGCCCGTGGAGCGTACTGAAAGCGGAGGTAATCCTGGGTATCTCCGGCACGGAAGACGCGAGGGGTTCCGGTGGGCAGACCCGAGGCATCCAGCTCCACAACTTCCAGCCGATCCGGGTAGGTGCCCAGGTAGAGGTGCCCTCCATCCGCACTCACCGCCAGCTCGTACTTGCCGTATCCGCCGATCGGATAGGGCACCGGCCGGCCCTGTGGCTCGCCCTGGGCATCCAGCTGGTAGACGTACACCGCATTCCCGCCCCATCCGGCCAGGTAGAGCACGTTGTGCCGGGGATGGCGCGCGAGCGCCAGGATCGAATGATGCGGATTACCGCCCTCGAAGGAGCGCGGCTTCCCCACCGGCTCTCCCGCCGCATCCACGTCATAAACGGTAAGCACCCGGCTCACCGCGGGGGGCGTAGCGGCAGCGTAGAGGTTGGCGAGGTACAGCTTCCGCCGGGGAAAGTCCGGCAGCAGCGCGGAGACCGTGGCCTGCGCCTTCTCGGGAAGCGGAATCTCGCTGTCCAGGTAGGCGCGCGGTTCTCCGGTCACTACTCCGCCGGCGTCGACAGAGCCCACAATCAGGTTCCGGCGGGCGAGGTCGCCGGAATTCCGGCGTCCCAGGTAGATGGTCCGACCGTCCGGGCTCGCCGCCACAGAAGCCGCGTCCGCGACGTGCCAGCCAGCCTCCGAGACAACCGCCGGCACCGGAAGCGACGGCGGCGCCGCCGCGGCGGAGAGAACGAGCCCTACCGGGGTGCCAAGGAGCAGTGCGAACCTCAGCAGTGTGAGCGGTAACCGTACCACTGGATCCCTCCGAGGCGCCGCGCGGCCGGCATCCGCCGCGTTCGGGCAGGCGCCATGACCCGTCAAAAAGTCAAGGGCGGCGAGGCGCGCGACGCGGCGCCCGGTCTCCCGACCTTCGCTGCTGCGTCGTGCCCACTCGCCGCCCGTGCTGATCGACGACGGTCGATGGGGTCTCATACCGCTCCGGCATGCCGCCCCGTCACCGCCAGTTCCCCATTCTAGATCAAATCCGGGTTTTCCCGGAAATGGGCGATGACGTCGGTGAGGATCGTGTCCAGGCTGGCGT
>CAYQDT010000517.1:400-3985 GCA_964416225.1 uncultured bacterium | reverse complement strand
CCCGGCTCTAGTGCTTGCTGCTCCCGGCTCTGCGTCGAGTCAATCAGGCAGCACGTGCGAGGCGGCCGCTGGGCAGTTCGCACGGCTGGCCCACGCCCACGGCTCACCCGCTCAGCGAGCGGCAGTCCGGCGACGCGCCTGGAGAGCGTCCCGCACCAGGTGGAGCAGGAAGGGCAGGTCGCGGCCGAGGTACCGGTGCACCATCCGGCGGGGCTCCTTGACCATCCGGTGGAACCACTCCAGGCCACTCACCTGCATCCAGCGAGGCGCCCGCTGGATCATACCCGCAGCCATCTCAAAGCTGCCCCCGACACCGATGCTCACCGGCACCCCTAGATGCTCCCGGTGCGTCTGGATCCACTTCTCCTGCTTCGGCGCCCCAAACGCCACCAGCAGTACATCCGGAGTGGCACGGCGGATGGCTGCTGCGATGCGCGCTTCCTCCGCGGGGGTGCCGAACTCCGCGAAGGGGGGGCAGTAAATCCCGCAGATCCGGGCTCCCGGATAGCGCTGACGCACCGCCTCCGCCGCCGCGTCCGCGGCTCCGTCGCGTCCTCCCAGAAAGAAGAGCCGTAGCCCGTGCTCGGCCGACGCCCGTCCCAGCTCCCAAAAGAGGTCGCTCCCGGCGACTCGCTCCTTGAGCGGCTGCCGCATCAGGCGGGACAGCCAGACGATGGGCATCCCGTCCGCCAGCACGAGGTCCGCGTCGGCGTAGATAGCGCGAAACTGGGCGTCGTGATGCAGCGTGACGAGGTGATCCAGGTTGCCGGTGCAGACCAGCCGCGGTCGATCATTACGACGCACCGCTTCCATGATCCAATCGACCGTTTCCGGCATCGTGACGTTATCGAAGGCCGTGTTTCCTATCTGGACTCTCACCGGACGACTCTCCTCGAAGGCGAATTTGGGCTCACGACTGCCCCTGCCACACCGACAGCTCGGAGTGCAAGGTGATCAGTTTGTCCTGGACCGCGCGCTGGAATACGGCAACCTGCGGGTGGACGACACAGTTGGTCAGCTCGGCATCGATCACCCGTGCGTCCGCGGCAATGACGCAATTGGTGAGCCGTGAGCCGGAGACCACGGCGGAGGGGTGGACGTAGACGGAGCCCTGCAGGTGGTTCCCCTGCGAGATCAGGGCCGCACGCCGCTCGTCCGGAAGCAGACAGCGATGAGCCCGCAGGTAGCCGGCCACCGTGCCGATGTCGTGCCACTCTCCGCGCGTTCGAAAGACGCTGATCGCCTCGCCGCGGGCGAGATGATGCGCGACGAGGTGCCCGAACTGGGTAAGGCTCCGCGTCTCGGAGGTCGTGAGCGACCGGGCAAGCAGGCGGGGCAGATAGAGGCAGCCCGTGAACACCCACGGAGAGCGCGGTGACGCGGGCTTCTCCTCGAACGAGAGCACCTGGTCGTCGTCCGTGATCTCCACCACGCCGAACTGGCTGGCCAGCGAGGGATGCTCCAGCTCGTAGGCCGCAACCCGCGCCCGGGCCGGCGCGCCCCCCGTCAGGAACTCCGCCGCGGTGAAGGGGAGCAGGCTGTCGCCCATCAGGATCAACAGATCGTCGTCGATCCCCAGTTCCGCGACGCACTCCGAGATGGCCGCCACCGGCCCGCCCGGACGCCCTTCCCGCACCGGTTCGGTGTAGATCCGTACGTCCCGTCCACCCCGGATCCGGCTCTGCCACTGGAGAAAGTGCCGCTCCAGCGCCGCCGTCACCAGCACCGTTACCGGGGAGCCGGCCGGGAGACCTTCGACGATCCGCGTGAGAATCGGCCGGTCACCCAGGGGCAGGAGCGGCTTGGGGCAGAGGTCGGTGAGTGGGCGGAGGCGTACCCCACGGCCGCCGGCGGGAATTAGGATGTGCATCGGGTCGACTCTTCCGATCACTTAAAGTCAGGGGCGCGTGGCCTGCGTCCGAAAAGATCCCACGGCAAAACGCTTGCTTCGGAAATGCGGATGTCGCTGCGGGTGTGCAACGGCTTGTCGTCCTCCGGGCTGCCTCCGAGCCGGCCACCGGGTCGGTCCGTAGCCATCGAAGCCGGGGCGAGCGCCGCATCGGCGCCAGTGCCCCCGGTTGCCGGACCCACGGCTCGTCGCCGCGCGCGGCAGCCACGGGGGAGCGGAACCGGCCGCGGCAAGGCGGAGCCGCCTGCTCCTCCGCGCTGCTCCAGTGGCAAGGTCGTGCGTGCGAATGCAGGCACCCGGCGCGCCGCGAACGACCAGACGACCGGGGGCCGCACCTGTCGGGGGCGCACCTGTTGGGGCCGCTCCATGCGGCCCCAAGAGGGCTATCGATCGCAGACGTGGCGTTCGGGATGGATCGACCGTCGCCGGAGGATGGTTCGCGGCTCGAAGGTGGCTTTGTACGGTGGGGATCGGGCGTCACCGTGCACCGCGAGACTGGGGTGAGCGCGGCGGGAAGTCGCTTCGAACTCCGGACGCGACATCGGACCGACCGCCGCGGTCTGAGGATTGAGCAGGAGTGCCTCCCGGAGACCGTCCCTCCGCCGAAGCAAGTTCCCACGACACATCGGTCGCCTTATCCGGGGACGGCACCCCGGATTGCACATGCGGGCCGGTCTGGGCATTTACGCCTTCAGAACGATCCAGGCGCTGGTCGGAGCGCAGCGCGGGTTGCCGACGTGTGGGCCGACTACCGGAGCTCCTGATAAGCAGGCTTTCCCGCGGCAGTCCGACCACTGCGGCGACCGAAATGGAGCTTGAGAGTTATGCAAGTCCCACGGTGTGACGCAACGAGCCGTGCATACCGGCGCGAGGGTGCACTGCGTCTGGCATGGACGGTCCTGCTGTGCGTTTCGACGATCCTGGGCAGCACAGCGCGTGCTCGCGGCGCCAAGGCGGAAGCCGGTTCTTCGGCGGCAGCTCAGTCCCAGCCCATCGCCGGGTATCGACTGCAGCCGGGCGACGAGGTGGCCATCACCGTCGCCCCGCAGAAGGCGTACGACTGCAGTGGCGTCCTGCTTCCGGATGGAAAGCTGTATCTCAAGAACATCGGAGCGATCGCGGCCGCAGGCCTCACGCTGGACGAGCTGGCGGCCAGGGTCCGCGAGGGGCTGTCCGAGAAGCTGGTCTCGCCGCGCATCAGCGCCACCATCACCCACCTCGCCATGAAATCGGAGCAGCGCGAAGGAACCATCACGCTGAGCGGCGCTGTCGGCCGCGCCGGCGCATTGCCGCTGGAGTCCGGGCTCAGGGTGCGGCGGGCGCTGGAACTGGCGGGCGGCATCTCGGCGACCGCCGATCTGAGCCGGATCGCCATCCTCCACAAAGACCTGACTCGCACCGTCGTGGATATCTCCACCGCCGACCGGGTCTCCGATCCGGCTCACAACTGCCTGCTGCAGGATGGAGATGCCCTGGAGGTTCCCAACCGGCCGCATGTCAAGCTGATCATCCTCGGGTGCGTGGCCCGGACCGGCACCCAGGATGCGGAGCCGGGCGTCCGTCTGCGGGCGCTGATCGACCTTGCCGGCGGCGAGAGCAAGGAAGCGGACCTGTCACGCATCGCGATCCGCCGCAAGGATCTCAGCCAAACGGTGGTCGACCTCTCGGGCACGGAC
>CAYQDT010000517.1:0-390 GCA_964416225.1 uncultured bacterium | reverse complement strand
GGACGCCGTGTCCGATCCGGTCCGGAACCCGGTCCTCGCCGACGGGGATGTCGTCGAGATCCCCCCGGCGCCTGCGTTCAACACGGACAACAGCCCCGTGCGAATCTCCGGGCAGGTCCAGAATCCGGGCCAGTTCCCGTATCGCGGTGGGATGGCGCTGGACGACCTGATCATTGCCGCCGGGAAACTCCTTCCGGTCGCAGAGATCCGCAAGGTGCAAATCCAGCGCCACGGGCAGGTGGAGACGATCGACCTGCTCGAGCGGCAGAAGCTCGGCCTGGAGGGGAAGGTGATGCTGCAGCCGGGCGACGAGGTGTTTGTTCCGGAGCAGCAAACCACGGTCCTCGTCCTGGGGGCAGTCGCCAAGCCCGGTCCAGTCGCGTTCAAGCC
>CAYQDT010000516.1:0-3991 GCA_964416225.1 uncultured bacterium | reverse complement strand
ACTTGTAGTCCCGTGACTCGGTGCGAGCAGAGTTCGGCATCGTCAAGTTCGCCGAGCCTTCCACCTGGTGTGGGAGAGCGCGCCGGGCTGGACCGTCACCAGTATTCTCCTCACGACGGTCCAGGGGATCATGCCCCTGCTCAGCCTCTATCTGATGAAGCTGACGGTCGACGCGGTGACGGCCGGGATCGCTTCTCCGGATAAGGGAGCCGCGTTCCGGCATGTGCTGCTGCTGCTCATTCTCGCCGGGCTCATCACGATCACCACCGCCGCCCTCGACTCGGTCACGATGCTCGTGACCGGTGAGCAGGCCCAGGCAGTGACCGATCGGATGCACGCCCTCATCCACGGGAAGGCGGTCGAATGCGATCTCGGCTACTACGAAAATGCCGACTATCACGACACGCTGCACCGCGCGCAGCAGGAGGCGCCGTTCCGCCCAACGGTGATCGTGACCTCGGTCTTCCAGCTTGCGCAGAACTCTCTGTCCCTGCTCGGCATCGCGGGTCTCATCGTGACGCTCCATCCGGGCGTGACGCTCGTGGTGTTTGCGGCTGCCCTTCCGGCCGCCCTGGTGCGGATCCGATCCGCGCGCGAGGGCTACACGCTGGACCGCAGCCTGACGCTGGTTGCGCGGCAGGCACATTACTTTAATGACCTGCTGACCACCCAGCCGTTCGCCAAGGAGATCCGGCTTTTCAACCTCGGGCCCCTGCTGATTGAGCGTTCGGCCGGCTTGCGAGAGTATCTACGCCGGGCCCGGCGCGGGCTCGCCCTGCGACGGTCGATGCGGGACCTGGCGGCGCAGATGGCTGCCGCCATCCCCGTGGTTGGCTTTTACGTCTTCATCGCGGCGCGCACCCTCGCCGGCGCGATCTCGCTGGGCAGCCTCGTCATGTACTATCAAGCGCTCCAGCGGGCGCAAGGTTACCTGCGAGCCGTGCTGAACGGCGCCGCCGGCCTTTACGAGCACAATCTGTTTTTGGCCAACCTGTATGAATTCCTGGATCTGGAGCCGCGCGTGACCGACCCTCCCTGCCCGCGCCAGGTGCCGTCTCCGATGCGGACGGGTTTGGTGGTGGACCGGGTGAGCTTCCAGTACCCCGGTGCGGAGCGCCGCGCGCTGGACGAAGTGAGCCTCCATATCCGTCCCGGAGAAGTGATCGCACTGGTGGGGGAGAATGGGTCCGGGAAAACGACTCTCGTCAAGCTGCTCTGCCGTCTCTACGACGCAGAGCAGGGCGGCATCTCCATCGACGGAGTCGACCTACGCGAGTTCAAGGTAGCAGACCTCCGGCGAGAGATCAGTGTGGTGTTCCAGGACTACGTTCATTACTACCTGACCGCCAGGGAGAACATCTGGTTCGGCAACACGGATCTGGCACCCGATGACCCCCGCGTGATCGAAGCGGCCCGGCGCTCCGGAGCGGACAGCGTGATCCGCGAGCTTCGCGACGGATATGATACCCATCTCGGCAGGTGGCTGGAGGACGGTGAGGAACTCAGCGTGGGTCAGTGGCAGAAGGTGGCGCTCGCCCGGGCCTTCCTCCGTGACGCCCAGATCCTGATCCTCGACGAGCCCTCGAGCGCGCTCGATCCGCGGGCGGAGATGGAACTGTTCGAAAAGTTTCGCGAGCTGGTCCGCGACCGAACCGCGATCCTGATCAGTCACCGGCTCTCGACGGTCAAGATGGCGGACCGCATTTACGTGATGCAGCGCGGGCGCATCGTGGAGAGCGGCACGCACAGCGAGCTGGTCGACCGGCAGGCGCGATACGCCGAGCTGTTCGAAGCGCAGGCCCGCTCCTACCGCTAGCGGCACCGCTGCGCTTCTCGCGATCTCACAAACCAAGAACTCTCGGTCCGATGCAACTGTTGCTGGCATCCCAAAGCGGCGTGCTCTTCGTGGGACTGGGGACCGCCCTGGCGGCTTCGATCACCGCACTCCGCGTGGATGGCGGCTGCCGGGAGTGCAGCAGAGCCGCCCGGCTGGTTCCCGGTCTGAAGCTTGGCGCCGCGGGCTTCGTGTATTACCCGCGGCTCCTCGCCGTACTCGGATGGCTGCTGCTGCATCCGCACGACCGGTCCGCCCCCATGCTGCGCGGGGCGCTGGAGGTGGGGGTGCTTATCGCAGCGGGTGTCCATACGGGACTCGCGGCCCTGCTGCTCCGGCACCGGGTCTATTGCCGCCACTGCTTCGCGGCAGCCGGCGGTGCATGGCTCGCGGCCGGAGCGCTGCTGGCGGCGAGTCCGGAACCGTTTCCCGGCCGGTGGCTGCTCTTCCTGACGGCGGCTGCCGGCTCCTTCACGCTGGCCACACTACTGAAGCGTGGGAGGGAAGGCCGCTGGCGACAGGCAGCCCGGGCTGCACTCGAGCAACTTCTCGCTTCCGCGGCGCCGCCTCACGCTGGAACCAGCCGGGTGGTGATTTATACGCGGCCGCGTTGCCCGTCGTGCGCGCAGCTCTGCGGACAGGTCGAAGCGCTGCGTGCAGTGCTGGACGGCTCGATGGTGGTGGAGGAGCAACCGGCGGCGGTCCGGATGGCCGTGCCGACGGTGGTCGTGCTGGGAGAGACGAACACCACGCTCGTGGGGCTTCATCCGCCGGAGCGGCTGCGGGCGGCGGTAGAGCTCGCGATGGGCGTCCGGCCGTAGCACGGGCCGCTTCGGGCCGCTCGACGCGGGGCATTGGCGCGCGGTGGATCCGCGCCACCGGACCGGTCGCGGCGGCCCACGCTGCCTTCCGCCAGAGACCTTGCCGTGCGGAACTCAATCGGGTGCCGGGCGGACCCGGCACCCGCCGACATCAGCCGCGCACCCGCCGGAACGAGTGCACCGGCGCGCTGCTTTCCGGGGCCGCGCCATGCTCCGGCCGGCGCGACCTCCGGCGAGAGCCGCCGCCGCTCCCCGGTCCCGGCTGCGTTCGCGGCACCGGCACCCTGGCGGGCGACGCGCCGCCGCTCGCGTCGCGCTGGGCTCGAAGCGCAGCCTTCTCCGCAGCACGCGCCCGCTCCTGAGCCTTCTGGGCGCGAATGGCGGCAATACGCTCCGCCAGCGGAACCTCGGGACGCTCCGCGGGGACGGCGCCCGCATCGAAATCGGATGCCGTGCGCCGGGGCACGCGCTTGCCGATTGCCTTTTCGATCGCCCGGAAGTCCCCTTCCTCTTCCGGGGAAATGAAGGTAAATGCCTCCCCGGTGGCTTCAGCGCGGGCCGTCCGGCCCACCCGGTGGATGTAATCCTCGGCCACGTGGGGCACGTCGAAGTTCACCACATGGCTCAGCGCCTCGACATCGATCCCGCGGGCGGCGATGTCCGTCGCCACGAGGACCCGGAACTCACCTTGCTTGAAGCCGGCGAGGGCCGCGGTCCGCTGTGCCTGGCTGCGGTTGCCGTGGATGCGCGCACAGGAGATCCCGTGCTTGGTCAGGTAGTCGGCCAGTCGATTGGCGCGGTGCTTGGTGCGGGTGAACGCCACCACGCTCTGCATCTCTCCGGTGCGGAGCAGGTGGAGGAGCAGCGGCGACTTGAGTGTCTGCGGCACGCCGTACGCGGCATGCGTGATGCCCGTCGCCGGAGCCGCCTGCCGCTCGATGTTCAGCGTTACCGGGTTCCGCAGCATCTCACGCGCCAACTCCGCGATCTGCGGCGGCATGGTCGCCGAGAAGAGCAGGGTCTGCCGCTCCCGCGGGAGGTGCTTCAGCACGCGCCGGATGTCCGGCAGGAAGCCCATGTCCAGCATCCGGTCCGCTTCGTCCAGCACGAGAACGTCAATAGCGCTCAGATTCGCGTAGGGATGCTGCAGGTGGTCGAGAAGGCGACCCGGTGTGGCCACGAGGATGTCCGTCCCACTGCGGAACGCGCGCTCCTGGGGGCCGATCGCAACGCCGCCGAACACGGCCGCGCTGGAGAGCCGGGTATGGCGACCGATGCCGGCAAGGTGCTCCTGGATCTGTGCGGCCAGTTCGCGGGTCGGCGACAGGATCAGTGC
>CAYQDT010000515.1:0-3997 GCA_964416225.1 uncultured bacterium | reverse complement strand
CGCCAGCGCCGGGAGCCGTAGGTCATGGTCCCGAGGCAGATCCGGGACACCTGGACCCCTGTTGCGCCGAGGTTGACGTATTCCATCATCTGTCTCCAATTGAACGAGCGCTACCCGTGGCAGCCCGCGCTGCAGGCTCGCCAGTACCGTGCCGTTCTATCGTACTCGCGCGCGCCGGCGCGCCGGCGGGAACCAATGACAGGCCTGCGGTTCGGCCGCAAGGCTCGCGCATCCCCCTTCCCCAGCGCCGGCCCCCGCGTCTCTGCAACCCGAACCGCTCCGTCCCGCGCCCGGGCAGCCGGGCAGCGAAGGCCGTGGCAGCCCGGCGCAGGCCGGTGCCGCCGCACCGGAAGCAGATCCGGCGACGTGGCGTGCGCAAGAATCGCCGAAAAATAGGTTGCCGCCACCCTCCAGGTCCTCCGGCCCGCGCCGATCATTTGTACTGAATTGGACTGGTTGTGGGTGATTCTGGAACTCTAAAGGTGCGCCAGACGTCATTCCGAAGGTGCCGCCGCAACCGGCGCACGCTCTTGCCCCAGCATCCCGGGGTTCCCGTCACGCCGTGGACTCCCGACCAAGGAATCTTTGCTGCTCAGCCTGCGGATGCTGCGCCCGGGTGCCAAAAAGATCTCCGGCACCCACTCTCGTTTTCTCGGAAGCGCTTCACCGAAATCCGCCGTCCGTCCGCTCCGGCCATCCGCCGGGCGGGCCGGGCAGAAAAAGCGGGTCCAGCTTTCCACTCTGATGCGGTCCCCGGAGGCCGCCCTTCCCGATCAAGGACGTTGTATGTCCCACACGCTGCGGGCTCGCCGGACACAGGCGGCCCTGACGGTTACCGCTGCCCTGGTACTGGGAGCGGCCCTGGGTGCAACTACCCATGCGGACGGTGATGGCGCGGTGCGCCGGCTGTCCGGCCACGTCCCGGCCCCCGGCTTTGTAGCCCGGGAACTTGCCGCGGTTCCGGCGGACGAGCGGATCGACCTCGCCCTCACGCTGCCGCTGCGCAATCAGAATGAGCTGCAGGACCTCCTGCCGCGCCTCTACAATCCGCACGATCCCGAGTACGGCCGCTTCCTCTCCACCAAGCAGTTCCGCGATCGGTTCGCGCCGACCGAGGCGCAGTATTCCGCGGTGGCCCGCTTCGCGGTGGCCCGGGGCCTGACGGTCACCGGCACCCACTCGAACCGGCTCATCCTGGATGTCGCGGCGCCTTCCGCGGTCGTCGAGCGGGCCTTCAGCACGCGCCTGAAGCGCTACCAGTCCGTGAAGGGACGAATCTTCCGCGCGCCGGCAGCGGAGCCCGGCATTCCGGCGGAGCTGGAAGGGACGCTCGCCGGGGTGGTGGGTCTTGACGACCTCGTGGTGCAGCGGCCGCATCTCCACCGGATTCTGCCGCGCACCAGCGGCGTACGGGGAACCGGGAGCGGGCCCGGCGGCGGTCTCACGCCCAGCGATGTCCGGACTGCCTACAACCTCGGGAGCTCCGGCGTGAACGGCGCGGGGCAGACGCTGGCTCTCTTCGAGCTGGACGGCTACAACGCCTCCGACATCGCGACGTACGCCACCCAATTCGGCCTCCCGCAGGTTCCGCTGCAGAACGTGCTGGTAGACGGCGCATCCGGCTCCGCCGGCTCCGGGGCGGATGAGGTGACGCTGGATATCGAGCTGCAGATGGCGGTGGCTCCGGGCGCCAGTAAGATAGCGGTTTACGAAGGTCCCAACAGCGGGGTCGGCGTGCTGGACACGTACAACCGGATCGCCGCGGACAACACGGCCAAGAGCATCAGCACCTCGTGGGGCGCCGCGGAGAACGCGAACAGCGCCAGCGCCCTGCAGAGCGAGGCTTCCATCTTCCAGCAGATGGCGGCGCAGGGCCAGTCGATCTTCGCGGCTTCCGGCGACTCCGGCGCCTATGACGACGGGCGGACGCTCAGCGTGGACGATCCGGCTTCCCAGCCGTACGTCACCGGCGTCGGCGGGACCCACCTGACCACGAACGGCGCGGGTGGCAGCTACAGCGCGGAAAGCACCTGGAACGGCGGGTCCGTGTCCGCGGGCGGCAGCGGTGGCGGGATCAGCGCCGTCTGGTCGCAGCCGTCGTACCAGTCCGGCGCCATCTCCTCGGCGAGCGGCGGCTCCACGACCATGCGCAACGTTCCCGACGTGGCGATGGATGGCGACCCGAACACCGGATACGCCATCTACTCCGGCGGTCGGTGGGCGGTCTTTGGCGGCACGAGCTGCGGCGCGCCGATCTGGTCCGCCATCACGGCACTCGCCAACCAGGGCCGTGCGGCGGCGGGCCACGCTCCGCTGGGCTTTATGAACCCCACGCTCTACAGCATCGGCCTGGGCGTCCGCGGGACGACCGACTTCCACGACATCGCGGACGGGAGCACGAATCTCTACTACAAAGCGGTCGCGGGGTACGACCTGGCCACGGGCTGGGGCACGCCGAACGGCGCGAACCTGCTGACGGACCTCGGGAGCGTCAGCGCCGGCACGGGCACCACCGGCGGCACGGGCGGCACGGGTACGACGGGCGGCACCACCAGCAGTCAACTGCTCGGCAATCCCGGGTTCGAGAACGGAACGAATGCCGCGCCCTGGACCGCGAGCCCGAGCGTGATCGACAACGGCACCTCCATTCCGCCTCACAGCGGGAGCTGGAAGGCGTACCTGGACGGCTACGGCACCACGCATACGGATACGCTGGCACAAACGGTGACCATCCCGTCCACGGTCAATACGGCAACGCTGACGTTCTGGCTGCGTGTGGACACCCAGGAGCGCACGAGGACCCGTGCGAACGACACCCTTAAGGTGCAGCTCCGGAACTCCAGTGGTGCCGTGCTGGCCACGCTGGCCACGTTCTCGAATCTCACACGCACCAACGGCTACCTTCAGGAGACCTTCAACCTGAGCGCCTACCGCGGCCAGACGGTGACGCTCTACCTGGTGGGAACCGAAAATGGATCGTACGCCACCGCGTTCAACGTGGATGACTTCGCGCTGACCGTAAACTAGGCGCCGTACCGGCCGGTCGGGCGGCGCCCACCCGCGCACGCCGGATCGAAGACGAAAGGGGACCCGGAGCGAGCGCTCGCTCCGGGTCCCCTTTTGTCACGGACACCTCGCGCACAGCGACCACAAATGCCTTCTTCGCGAGCACTAAGGCGACCGCCGAAGTCGGCTGCGACGACGGCGAAGGAGAAGCACGGCCGGAGCGCGAAGTGTCGTCACCGTAGTGACGAAAGGTTGAGGCCCTATGAAGCGAGACGGACAGGACACACGGCACGAAGAGGTGCGCTCGGGCGACGGTGCGAAGATCGGGCGCCGCACATTGCTCATGACGGCCGCGGCGCTGATTCCGGGCGCCGCCATGGCGCGGGATTACGGTCCCAGCGCCGCGCCCATCCGCTATCCGGAGCCGGACGTGGTGGCGCTGGATAAGCGCTTCACGAAGATCAAGATCGGCAACACCCCGATTCAACGGCTCTATACCGGCATGCTGTGGGCCGAGGGCCCCGCGTGGAACGCGGGCGGCCGCTACCTGATGTGGAGCGATATTCCGAACAATCGCCAGATGCGCTGGCTGAACGAGGACGGTCACGTCGGCGTCCTGCGGGAATCCAACTACAGCAACGGCAATACGTTCGACTTCGACGGCCGCCAGGTCTCCTGCGAGCATCTCACCCGGCGGGTCACTCGGTACGAGCATGACGGCTCCGTAACCGTCCTCGCGGACCACTACAACGGCAAGCGGTTCAATGCTCCGAACGATATCGTCGTCCACCCCGACGGCGGCGTCTGGTTCACGGATCCCGGCTACGGAACTCTGGGCAACTACGAGGGAGAGAAGGGCCCGCAGGACCTCAAAGAAGCCGTGTACCGGATCGATCCCAAAAACCACCGGGTGGAAAAGGTGATCGACGACATGTACAAGCCGAACGGGCTCTGCTTCTCGCCGGACTACAAGCTGCTGTACGTGGTGGAC
>CAYQDT010000514.1:0-3999 GCA_964416225.1 uncultured bacterium | reverse complement strand
GGGCCGCTCCGACCCATCCGCCGCGCTCTTCTGGACCCAGGAGGAGCGGCCGCTGGGTCACTTCACCTTCCTGGTTCGCGGGATCGAGCGATTCGTCCACACCGGCACGCCCCCGTGGCCCGTCGAGCGCACGCTGCTGACGAGTGGAGTCCTGGACGCGCTGCTCCATTCCCGCAGGGCCGGCGGGCTAGCTATCTCGACGCCTCACCTCGCGATCCGCTACGATCCGCCGGCCGGTTGGAGCGACCCCGGACCACCGCCTCCCGGCCGCCCGCTGGATCAGCCCTAGCCGCTCCCCGATCGACTGCTCCTGGGCAATGCCCCGCCCGGAAGGGAGTGAGAGCGTGTTACAATGGAGCAATCGTTCGAGTTGACCCTCGTGAACCATTCCGGCCCCGTGACTCCCTCGTATTACCTGTTCGACTGCGTTCCGACGCCCCAGGGCGGCCTTCGCGTGGTGGATGTCCACGGCAGCGTGGGCCGGGGCCTGGCGATGCTGGATGCCGCGTACGGCGGCCGGTCAGCGGCAGCTCGACGGCTGCTGCCCTACATGCAGCGCCTCGGGGAGCTGGCCGCGGGCCGGCGCATTCTCTTTGTCATCGATCCGTTTCGACCGCGCCAGCCGTTTCCGGACGATTTCTTCACGCTCGTCCAGAACTACAGCGCCTATGGGCCCCTCACGGACTGGGTTCCCGATCTGCAGACCCGCCCGGCGGAGCGCGGTCCCAACCGGATTCCGGACGCCAAGCAGATGGGGATGTTCCTCGATCCGCTCGCCCGCCGGCTGCGGCTCCAGGTCGGATACTGTTCGAACGTCCGGCTCGACCATGCCGACCGGCCGTCGCGGCGCGGGTCGGAGCCCGGTTCGCACCTGTTACTCTCCGACTTCCGGGAGCGCGAGCGCCATCGCGGACGCCCGCTCATCGTCCCCACCGGCAGTGTGGGCGTGGTCCTCTTCAGCGGAGCCAGCGAGCGCTTTCCGGACGACCTGCGAGCTGAGCGCGGATTCCCGTGCGTCAACCCGCCGCTGCTGGACCAGGCGCTGGAGAGCAAATGGCTCCTGCCCCTGCTGCTGGCCGGCACTCCGGCGGCCCGGCTCCTTCCGCGCTTCATCCCGGCGGGTCTCGGCCTGCGCACGGGGCCGGAAGTGGTGCGGTTCGGTGCGGAGCTGAACACGCCGGCCGGGTTTCCGCTCGCCGTGCTCAAGCCGAGCCGCCTCGCGCTCTCCCCGGGCCTGCGGTTCCTGGATCGGACCGCCCTCCGCGCGCTCGCCGCTCGCCTGCCGGACCGGCGATTGCCGCCGGAAGCGGCGCGGGAGCTCCTGCATCCCCGGCTGGCGCATACCTACGAGGAGATCTCCAGCTACCGCGGCAAGCTGCTGGACAACCTGCTCCGCACGAACGGTGCCCGGGTGCACGACCATCGGGACGGATCATTCCATTTCACGGCGCCGTACCCGTTCCTGGAGAGCACCGTCGGGATCCTGCAGGAATTCGTCGAGGGGCGACCGGTCCGCTCTCGACGAACGGGCAAGCACCATCCGGCGTCGCTCCACGTGGTTATGTTCGACCGCCGCGTCGTGGCCGCGGTCTATCGCCTGCACGCCCTTCCGGACGACGGCACGTTCCGCGACCTGAATCGGCCGGGCGAATCCGTATTCTACGAGGGAGCTGCGGCGGACGAGGAAGCGGCGGTGCAGGAAGCTCTGGAACCCCTGGTTCGGGAGTTCGAGGCGCAGTTTGCCGCGCGGGTCCGCACGGAGGCGGACTTCAAGCGCCTCCAGGAGCGCTGGGTGTTGGAGCAGGCCGCTCCCTGAGCCTGCAGCCGGCGGCCGGACCAGCCGATCCGTGACGGCGGGGCACGCTCTCGATCGTTTCGCCGGTGATCCTCCACTAAGGTTGGGACGGGTCCGAATGCCTCTGGTCACGCGTCAGGTTCGACGGTGGGCAACCATCTTCTCCGTCTTCATGCAGGATGCGCTGGCGTACCGGGCTCAGGCGGTGATCTGGATGCTCACGGACACGGTGCCCGCCGTCCTGATGCCGCTGGTCTGGCTGGCGAGCTATAACGGCCGGTCCACCATCGGCGGCTTCACTCCGGGCGGGATGGTCGCCTATTACCTGGTGATGCTCTGCCTCACCAGCCTGATGGTCTCGCACGTGATGTGGGATATCGCTACCGAGGTGCGGGAAGGCCGCTTCTCGATCTATCTCACGCGGCCCTTCAGCTATTTTGCCTTCCAGTACGCGGGCAACGTCTCGTGGCGCTTGATGCGGGGCCTGCTGTTCCTGCCGATCTTCGCGGGATGCTGCCTCCTTTTCGCCCGTTACCTGCGGTGGGACGCGTACAGCGTGGGGTGGCCGTTCTGGACCGCCGTCGCCGCCGGGCACCTGCTCTCCTTCTCGATCGGCTACGCGCTCGGGATGCTGGCGCTCTTCTTTACCGAGGTGCGCAGCATCTACCTCTTCTACTACATCCCGCTCAGCTTTCTGTCCGGGGAGATCGTGCCGCTCGCGCTGCTGCCGCCATGGGCCCGTCACCTGGCGCGGCTGCTCCCATTCCGCTACACCCTGGCCTTCCCGGCGGAGATCTTCATGAACCGCCTCACGCCCGCACAGCGGATGGAAGGTTTCACGCTCCTCTTCCTCTGGCTCGGCGCGGTGCTGCTGGCCGCGCAGTTCCTCTGGCGGAAAGGACTCCGCTCCTACACCGGGGTGGGGATGTAGCGATGCGGGGGCTCACGCGCTATCTCCGGCTGTACCGGGTGTTCGTGGGGAACTGCTTCGTGCGGGAAGCCGAGTTCCGCGCCAACTTTTGGGCCAATCTGGTCTCCAATGCCAGCTGGTTGTTGTTCTATGTGCTGTTCATCAAGGTGATCTACCTGAACACCCGGAAGATCGGCGACTGGAGCGAGGCGGAGGCGATGGTCCTGACCGGCACCTTCGGAATGATCCAGGGCCTCTTCACGGTGGTTGCCTACGAGAACGTGAGCGCGCTGCCGGAGCTCATCCGGCTGGGCACCCTCGACTTCCTGGTCACCAAGCCGGTCAGTTCCTACTTCCTGGCGGTCACCCGCTACGTGAAGGTGGACAGCATCGGCACGGCGCTCGGCGCGCTTGCCACCACCGCTTACGGGATCTCTCTCTCACACGAGGCGCCTCACGCCGCGAATGTCGCCGGCTACCTGTTCCTGTGCGTCTGCGCGCTGCTGATCTATTCCGGGGTTTACATGCTGGTGATGACCCTCGCCTTCTGGCTGGTGCGGGTCCAGAATCTGGCGGTGTTCACGGACACCCTCTTCACGGCGGGTCGGTACCCGATCGATATCTTTCACGGCTGGGCCCGGACGCTCTTCACGTACGCCATTCCCGCGGCGTTCATCGCTTCCTTTCCCACGCGCGCCCTCTTCGGCAAGGCGCCCATCCACTGGTTCTGGGCGGCGGCCGTGCTGGCATTGGCCCTGTTCTGGGGCAGCGTATGCTTCTGGAACCGGGGGCTGCGTGCCTATTCCAGCGCCAGCAGTTGACCGCAACCGGCGGCGGGCCAGCGCAGCTTCACAAAGCCGGCGGTGGCGTCACCGGGGATGGGCGATGGAGGCGAGAGGAGCGAGGAGGAAGACGCAGCCGTCCCAGACGAGGTGCGCGAGCAGCGGGACGAGCAGGCTGCCCGTGGCGGCTCGGAGCGCACTCCAGTAGAGCCCGCAGACGAGGGCGAGGAGCACCAGGAGGGTGTTTCCCGCCGGAGCGTGCGCCAGCGCATAGGTGAATGCCGCGGCTGCCACCGCCGGCAGCGCCCCCGCACGCCGCGCCGCCGCTTCCTGGAAGACACCCCGCCAGACCAGCTCTTCGCCGACGATGATCAGAGGCAGCAGTCCGATGCACACCGGCGCCGGAACCCCGCCCATCAGCGCGTACAGCTCGGCCGTCCGCTCCGCGAGCCCGGGGACCAGGCGGGACGCGACCGGATAGAGGGCATCGGTCGACGCGAGCAGGACGCCGC
>CAYQDT010000513.1:0-4002 GCA_964416225.1 uncultured bacterium | reverse complement strand
CGAGACGACCACTGCGCCGGCTCTGCCGCGGCTTAACGAGCCAGCGCCCGACTTCAAAGCCGTCAGCACCCAGGGTGAGATCTCCCTCTCCCAGTTCAAGGGGAAGTGGGTGGTGCTCTTCTCTCACCCGGCGGATTTCACCCCGGTCTGTACCACGGAATTTGTGGAGTTTGCCAAGCGCAGCCAGGAGTTCGAGAAGCGGAACGTCCAGCTCATCGGGCTCTCCATCGACAGCATCTACTCGCACATCGCGTGGGTGCGCAACATCGAGCAGAACTTCGGCGTGCAGGTGACCTTCCCGCTGATTGCGGACCTGGACACGAAGGTAGCACAGGCCTACGGGATGATCCATCCGGGCGCGGCGAGCACGGCCACCGTCCGCTGCGTCTTCATCATCGATGATAAGGGCGTGGTCCGCGCGATGCTCTACTACCCGCTGACCAGCGGCCGCAACATTGATGAGATCGTTCGGCTCGTCGACGCGCTCCAGACGCACGAGGAGCACAAGGTCGCCACGCCCGCCAACTGGAAGCCGGGCGACAAGGTCATCGTCCCGCCGCCGCTCACCAAGGAAGGCGCCGACAAGCGCCTGCAGGAAGGGTACGAGACGAAGGACTGGTACTTCGCGCAGAAAGACGTGCCGGCAAAGGGCTAACCGCCCTGTGCGCTTCGGCGCCACAGAGAACAACACAGCCCTCGCCGTGAACGGCGAGGGCTGCTTTGCATTTTGCTCCCGGTTCCGGCAGCCGCGCGGCCGCCTGCCCGCCGGGGGCCTTGGACGGGAGAGCGGACCGGCGAGACCATCCGAGCACCGCGCCCGGCTCATGACGGCTGGCCGCCCTCGGCACCGCTTCTCCGGACCGGATGTTTATCAGCCCCGGGCGGCGAGCCCCGCCGCGAACCCGCGCAGGAATGCGCGGTTGACATCTTTCTCCACGCCCGGCACCTGAACCAGCACGCTCTCCACGGGTACGCCCTGAGCGATCAGGTAGGCGGCGTACATCGTCCCCGAGCGCCCGCCGCCGCCCTGGCAGTGGATCAGCACGTTCTGGCCGGCCTCCGCGTGCTGCCGGACGAATCGCACGGCCTCATCCAGGCCGGGCGGCACGTCCGACGCAAAATCCGAGAGGACCCACGGCTTCCACTCAATGCCGAGCTCCCGCATCCTCGCCTGCGCCGCCTCCGGCACCGGGTGGAGGGAGAGCACGGCCCGGATTCCCTGGTCGTGGAGCCAGTCCACGGCTTCGGCGGTTTCCGGATAGCCGCCGCGCGCAATCCGGCCCTCTTCATCGTAGCGAAAGTTCTTGATCATCGAGCTCGGCGCTTCATCCGGATCCGGTTCTCAACCCGCCGCTCAACACTCGGGAACCGGCGGCAGGCTGGTCCCGCCCGCGCTCTCCACCAGCTCTCCTCCGACCTTCTCCTCGTAGTGGTGGAGGCCCAGCGGGCTGGCGTGGTGGAGAGCGGCCTCCGCGGCGGAAACCCGGCCGTCGGGATGAACGACCACCAGCGTGCGCCCTTCCTGGAGCTCGCGGGTGTACTGCTCCGCGGCGTGCCGCGGCAGACCCAGGCCAACCAGCATCCCGACAAAACCGCCGAGCGCCGTGCCTCCGATCAGACCGAGGATCACGCCGGCGAGAGGACCGGCGAGAGCGATGGCCCCCACACCGGGGATGAGCAGCCCCGTCAGGCCCAGCACCCAGCCGCTCAGGCCGCCGACCGCGCCTCCCGCAACGATCCCGAGCGTGCCGGCCTGGACTACCCGCACGCCCACCTCATCCGTGTAGCCCTCGTACTCGCGGACATCCGGGGCGAAGATGCTGACCTGGGCCGGAAGGAAGCCGGCCTCCCGGAGCTCATGCACACCCGCCACCGCTTTTTCATGCGTGTCGAACACGCCCACTACTGTTTGCGCCATCCCTGACCTCAATTCCGCGCCGGCGCACTGCTGCCTGCCGGCGGCCCACGGTTGCCTGCTTATTATCTAACTCAGTGGCGGCCCCGCGGGTACGGCCCGCCATTTCCCTCTTCCTCGCGCCATTCATCTTTTGGCACTCCATCCGTGTGGAGCATGATCAATGACGAACCCCGAGCTCCTGCATGATGCGATCCGTTTCCCGGTAGGCCTCGGTCACCCATTCGACAATCTGGTCCGGCTCTGGCGAATACTCCAGCTCCAGGCTCACCGCGCCGTCGAAGCCCGTCTCCCGGATTGCGGCCAGGTACTCCCGCACGGGCGTACAGCCGCGGCCGGGCGGAAGGTCGCCGTGCGTCTCCCCGTTGCAGTCGGACAGGTGGACATGCGCGATCTTCCCCTTCAGCTTCCGGACCTCTTCGAACGGCGTCCGCGCGAGATGCATGTGGCTGATGTCGCAGTTGGCGTAGACCGTCTCCGGCAGCGCAACCTCATCCAGGAAGCGCGCCATCCGATCCACCGTATTCAAGAGCGAAAGGTGGAACGGCTCCAGTTCCATGACCACCTGGAGCCCGAGATTCCGGGCGTGCTCCCCCACTGCCCGAACGTTCTCGACGCCCCACCGCCACTGCTCCGCGCGGGGAATGACCTCGCGGTTCCAGATGTACTCACCCAGGACCAGGAGCAGGTTCTTCCCCTCCCACTCATACACCATGTCGAGGTGCCGCTTCACCCGGTCCACGCTGAACCGGCGGACGGCCGGGAACGGATCGATCAGGCCCACCGCCACGCAGCACACGGAGACAATGGGAAGGCCCACCGCGTCCGCGGTCCGCTTGATCAGCATTCGCTCGCGAACGTCGATCTCCATGGGATCCGCCAGGACGTCCAGGGTGTCGAAGCCAATTTCCTTGGTCGTCTCAATTCCCCACTGCGTCGGCCGGCCGGCCTGCGCCCAGGCGCTGTTGATCAACCCGAGTTTCACGAGAAGCTCCTCTCACCGCTCCCTTGCCGGGGCTCCGTTCGCCTGGAGCGCGGTCCCGTCCTTCCACCGCGGGGGGATCGTGCCGGGGACGGGAGCGGGATGGGTGCGGGTCCGGACGGCGGCCGGCGCCGGGGGTTGAGACACGCGCCGGGCGCCGGGTCGCGCGCTCGCCGCACCGGTGCGATCTTCCCGGATGAGGCCGTCATCCCCACGTCGCGGCGCCGATCAGCGGGCGGCTCGCGCCAGGCGAAAACCGGTGAACTGCCAGCGGGCATCCGGTGGGAAGAAGTTGCGATAGGTGGGCCGGATGTGCGTGACGGAGGTGGCGCACGAGCCGCCGCGCAGGACGAACTGGCCGCACATGAACTTCCCGTTGTACTCGCCCACGGTCCCGGGCGCCGGCTGGAAGCCGGGGTACCCGAGGTAGGCGCTCCCGGTCCACTCCCATACGTCCCCGTAGAGCTGCTGGAGCCCCTCGAAACACGGGGCCGGGCCGGGACGGAAGCGGCGGCTCTCGACGAAGTTGCCCGCCGGTGGCAGCCCGGCGGCCGCACTCTCCCACTCCGCCTCGGTGGGAAGGCGGGCGCCGGCCCAGCGCGCGAACGCATCCGCTTCGAAGAGGCTCACGTGGCAGACGGGCTCCGCGGGTGAGACCGGCCGCAGCCCCGCCAGGGTCATCCGGTACCAGGAGCCATCTTGCTCTTCCCAGTAGAGCGGCGCCTTCCAACCGCCACTCCGCACGCGGCTCCAGCCCTCGGAGAGCCAGTACTCGGGGCGCTGGTACCCACCGGCCGCCATGAACGCCAGAAACTCCCCGTTCGTCACCGGCCTCGAAGCGAGCTCGAAAGCGGCCACATATTCCGGATGACGCGGGCGCTCGTTGTCGAAGGCGAAGCCGCCTTCCGCGCTTCCGAGGTTGCGGACGGCGGCTTCGAACGGATGCCAGCGGAGCGGCGCGGCTTCCGCGGGCGGGTCCGCGGGGGCTTCCCGGTAGACGGGCCGCAGGGGGTTCACTCCGAAGACGTGCAGGAGGTCGGTGAGGATCAGCTCCTGGTGCTGCTGCTCGTGGTGCAGGCCGAGCTCCAGAAGCGGCGCTGCCTCC
>CAYQDT010000512.1:0-4008 GCA_964416225.1 uncultured bacterium | reverse complement strand
GGTCCGCGTGATCGTCCGCTTCAATCGCTCCGGGGTGAACAGCGCGCTCTTCGCGAAGCTGCTCCGCTCCGAGAAGGTGAGTGAGGCGCAGCTCATCCAGGGGGCGGTCTTGAGCGTGCCCAAGAACATGCTCCGCCGCCTCCAGCACCATCCGGACGTGGCGTGGGTCTCTCCGGACCGGCCGCTGCGGGCGACAGCCTGGGCTTGCAACACGCAGGCGATGGCCGTGGACCAGGCGTGGCTTCGCTACGGCAAATTCGGCACCGGCGTGCGGGTGGCAGTTCTGGACACCGGCATCTACCAGCCGAAGGATCTGGCTCAGTACTGGACCGGA
Organism: uncultured bacterium; assembly: GCA_964416225.1. Classification (GTDB taxonomy): domain Bacteria; phylum Armatimonadota; class SYMT01; order SYMT01; family SYMT01; genus CAYQDT01. The sequence continues at coordinate 3,674 of CAYQDT010000512.1, read as the reverse complement.
AACAGCCGAATCGCGGCCTGGCAGGACTTTGTGAACGGCCAGACCACTCCCTATGACGACAACGGGCACGGCACGCACGTGGCCGGGATCATCGCCGGAGACGGCAGCGCTTCCGCTTTCCGCTTCACCGGCACCGCGCCGGATGTGGGCCTGGTGGGGGTGAAGGTGCTGGACAAGAACGGCGGCGGGGCGGTGAGCAACGTCATCGCAGGCCTGAACTGGTGCGTCCAGAACAAAACCACGTACAACATTCGCATCGTGAACCTCTCCCTGGGACACGCCCCGGTGGAGAGCTACAAGACGGATCCGCTCTGCCTGGCCGTCCGGAACGCGGTGCAGAATGGCCTGGTGGTGGTGGTGTCCGCCGGGAACATGGGCAAGAACAGCCTGGGGCAGATCGTCTACGGTGGGATCACCTCCCCCGGCAACGAGCCCACGGCGATCACCGTCGGCGCCTCCAACACCCAGGGAACACCGTCGCTGAATGATGACACCGTGGCCTCCTACAGCAGCCGCGGTCCGACCGCGATCGACCGGATCGCCAAACCGGACGTGGTGGCGCCCGGCAACAAGATCGTGTCGCTGCGCGCTCCGGGCTCCTATCTGGATGTGAACTACCCCGGCAACGTGGTGGCTCCCGCTTCTTACGGCAGCACCGCCAGCGTCCCCAGCTATTACACGCTCTCCGGGACCAGTATGGCGGCACCACAGGTGGCGGGGGTGGCGGCGATGCTGGTTCAGGCGAACCCCACGCTCACGCCCAACCTGATCAAGGGCATCCTGATGTACACGGCGATCCCTCTAACACTGAAGGATGCGCTTGGCAACCCGCTTTCGCCGGGCATGTCGCTGCTTACCCAGGGCTGCGGCAGTATCAACGCTGCCGGAGCGATGGAACTTGCCACCAAGATCAATACGAGCGCGGCGGTGGGAAGCCCGTGGCTGACGGCCAGCGTCTCCAAGCTGACCACCATCGGTGGGACCGCCTATAGCTGGAGTGGCACGGTGAAGTATGCCGATCAGCTCTACACCGGGGACGCGCTGGTCAGCGTGAACCAGGTGGTATGGGGTGAGCAGGTGGTATGGGGCGAGCAGGTGGTGTGGAGTGATGACCCGCTGGGCACTACCACCACCACTGATCCGCTCACCGGGGCCACCACCACCGTGACGAACACCGGTGGCTCACTGTCCGGCGGTACCACCACCGTCGCCGGTATCGTGGGATCCGACACCACCTGGGCGACGCAGGTCGTCTGGTCGGATACCGCGATCTGGGGTGACACGTCCGCGGGGGCGCAGGCCTACATGCTCAACGCCGTCGACGGAGAGCCGCTGCTGGACGCGGACGGAAGCGGAGACAATCTCTCCGTGGCCGCGCCGGGTCTCTGAAGGGCTGCTCATCGGCTCGGAAATCAATCAAGGAACGCACGGGTCGGAGCCGAGCCATCGGCTCCGACCTTTTTTGATCTCCGCGATCGACTCAGGCGCGTCGCAGGCGATACAGGAATACCGCCTGCCGCCCCTCGTTGGGGAGCGGCTCCGCTGCCCACGTCCAGCCCGCACGAATCGCCTCCGATTGAAAGCCGTGGATGTACAGCCGGCCCGGGTCCGTCAGCAGCACCTCGCCGTCCGCGGAGACCGTTTCCGAAAGTACCCGCAGCAGCGCGGGAAATGCAGCCGGCTCGTAGGTGACGTCGCTGCCGCAAACCACGTCGAAGCGGCCGCGCAGCGGCCAGTCTCGCCAGTCCGCCGCCGCGGCTCGCAGAGCCAAGCCATTGCGGAGGGCGTTCATCTTGGCCAGGCGCAGGGCGTGCGGCTCATTGTCCGTAACCAGTACCTCCGCACCAGCCGCCGCCGCGCCCAGGCCGCTGATGCCGACCCCGGAGCCCACCTCGAGAACTCGCTTACCGGCAAGCGCCTTACCGGCCAGGTAGCGGGCCAGGCCCAGCCCGGCCGGCCAGGCCACGCACCAGTATGGGATCCGGTCGCCCCGCGCCCGCTGGAGAAGGTCGACAGCGGAGGCGGCATACACCCGCAGCACGCGGCCACCGAGAGTGAGCTCCAGGTCGCGGAAGTAGACTCCCGGCAGGCCCGGAACCGAGATGCGGGTGTATCCCTCGCGCATGGGGTGCTCAAGCGGGACGAAGCAGGTGCCGCCGGCCCCCGGCCGGACACTCCGCGCGATTAGCGGAAGGGCGGCAGCGGGAGGGCCGGAGACGGCAGGCCGAGCACGGAAAAGCCGAGCGAGCGCAGGCACAGCGCCAGGGGAGTGAGCGGAAGGCCCACCACATTCGGATAGTCGCCTTCAATCCGGTCGATCAGCAGGCCTCCGCTTCCCTGGATGGCATACGCCCCGGCCTTGTCCATCGGCTCTCCGGAAGCCACGTAAACCTCCACCTCGCGCGGGTCCAGCGTTCGAAAATAGACGGCGGTCTGCGTCGCAAAGGTCTCGCTCCGGCGACGGTTGCCGCGGTCGTCCACGACGGTGACGCCGGTGATCACCGAATGGACCCGTCCGGCGAGATCCCCGAGCATGCGCACCGCGTCGACCGCGTCTCTCGGCTTGCCGTACACGCGAGTTCCCAGCGCCACCACCGTGTCCGCCCCGATCACAACCCGTCCCGTCCCGCGCGCGGCGACGTCGAACGCCTTTTCCCGCGCCAGGTGGCACGCCCATTCGGCGGGATGGGGATGCTCGTCCACGCTGGGCTCATCGTAGGCGGAAGGGATCACCTCGAACGGGATTCCGAGCAGGCTCAGCAGCTCCCGCCGCCTTGGAGAGGCGGACGCGAGAATCACCCCCTCAGGCATGGATCAGCTCACCCTCCGCCGGGGCGGACTCGCCGCGCCCGAGTTCCCGCAGCTGCTCCCGCATCGCGCGCACGCCGCGATCGATCAGCGCGCGCTGACGGAGGTCCTTCTTCTTGATGTGCGGCTCGATGGGCGGCAGCAGCCCGAGGTTGCTGTTCATCGGCTGAAAGTTGTCGGTGGGACCGTGCGCGATGTACTCGGTGAGCGCTCCGATCATGCTCTCGCGGGGAAGCTCGACCGGCTCCAGTCCGCGCGCGGTGCGGGCGGCGTTCATTCCCGCCAGAATTCCAATCGCGGCACTCTCCGTGTACCCCTCGACGCCGGTCATCTGGCCGGCGAAGAAGAGCGGCGCGCGCCGTCCGGTACGCTCGCACACGGCCGGGCGCACGGCAAGCGTTCGCTCCAACAGCTCCGGCGAATGGAGATAGGTGTTGCGGTGCATCACTCCGAGGCGAACGAACTCCGCGCTCTGCAGGCCCGGGATCATCCGGAACACCCGCTGCTGGTCGCCCCACTTCATCCGGGTCTGGCACGCAACCATGCTGTAGAGCGTGGCGCCGGTGTTCTCCTGGCGGAGCTGCAGCACGGCGAACGGCCGCTCTCCCGTGCGGGGGTCGAGCAGCCCCACCGGCTTGAGCGGGCCATAAGCCATCGTCAGCTCACCCCGCCTGGCCAGCTCCTCGATGGGGAGGCAGCCTTCGAAAAGCTTCAGCGGCTCGAAGTCCTTCAGCGGCACCAGCTCGGCCGCCAGCAGCGCCTCCCGGAAAGCGAAGTATTCGTCGCGGTTCAGCGGGCAGTTCAGGTACCCGCCGGCACCGCCTTCTTCCTGACCTTTTCCGTAGCGAGACGCCTCGAACGCAATC
>CAYQDT010000511.1:0-4023 GCA_964416225.1 uncultured bacterium | reverse complement strand
GGCGGCGCCCAGAGCGATATCCGGATGGCTCCGCCGCGCAGGGCCGCAGTCACGTCCGGTGGAGGAGGGAAGCGCCGCTGCCGCGAGTTAGCCGAACAGGCCTTCCACGATCTTCGCCTGGATCAGCTCTCGCGGCTGGTTCAGGTGGTTGTAGACGATCGTCTTCGGATCGATTCCCAGGGCATAGTAGGCGGTGGCCAGAATCTCCGTCGGGTGGACCGGGTCTTCCGCAGGGCTGGAGCCGGTGGCATCGCTCTTGCCATAGACCGCGCCGCGCTGTACGCCGGCGCCCGCCACCAGGGCCGTGTAGCAGTATGGCCAGTGATCCCGCCCGTCCGGCGCATTTCCATTCCCCGAGGTGCTGACGCCGAGCCGTGGAGAGCGGCCGAATTCGCCAATGGCGATCACCAGCGTGTCCTTGAGGAGCCCACGCTGGTCCATGTCCTCCAGCAAGGCGGAAAGCGCGCTGTCCAGCTTCGGGCAGTGGAGGTTCTTGAGTGGCCCGAAGTTCGCGGCGTGCGTGTCCCAGGCCGTCGAGTTCGGATCGCCGTTGGCGACGGATGGCCAGTTCACTTCGACGAACCGAGTTCCCGCCTCCACCAGGCGGCGAGCCAGCAGCGCGCTCTGACCGAACGTGTGGCGGCCGTACCGGTCCCGCACCTTGGCCGGCTCCTCCGTCAGGTCGAACGCCTTGCGCGCGCGTCCGGAAAGGATCAGATCGTACGCCTTGTCGTAGTACTTGTTCAGCGCATACTTCTCGACGGCTTTCTCCACGACCGGCATCTGCTCGTCCAGGGCCTTCCGCAGCTCCTGGCGGCGCTCCAGCCGGTTGGAGTTGACGTCGGGACGGAGCACGAGATCCCCGATCTGGATCCGGCTCATTTTGTCCTGGTCGGTATCGGCGCCGGCCGGGAAGAGGTAGAAGGGATCATACGCCTTGCCGAGAAATCCCGCCGTGCCGCCCTTGTTGACGACATTGCTCTCCTGCAGGGGGCGCGGGAGCATGACGAAGGGGAGCATCGGCTGGTCCGGCGGGCGGAGGCGTGCTACCTGTGACCCGGCGTGCGGGAAATCCGAGGGCGCCGGAGGCTCGAGCTGGCCGGAGGGGGAGACCTTGTCCGGGGTATAGCCGGTCACCATCTGATAGATCGCCGCGGTGTGGTTGAAGAGACCGGCCGGCGTGTAGCTGACGGAGCGAATGAGCGTCGCCTTGTCCAGCTGCTGGGCAAGGAGCGGCATCACTTCGGAGACCTGTACCCCGGGGATCTTCGTCGGAATCGGCTTGAACTTGCCGCGGATGTTCTCCGGCGCATCCGGCTTCGGATCCCAGATATCGATGTGGCTCGGACCGCCCTGAAGGAAGAGCAGGATCACGCTCTTTGCCTTCCCGAACCCGCCCGCGGAGCCGGAGCGGGCCGCGGCCGCCTGGGCCTGCTCCAGCGCCAGAATGTTAGGGAGGGTGAGGCCCATGGCGCCGATGCCGCCCACCCGTAGCAGGTCCCGCCGAGTCCAACTATCGCAGAGCCGTCCGCGCTGTCCTTTGATCGATAACATGGGCCTTATCTCCGGGGTGCGCTGCACCCGTTGACCATCAGCAGTCGAACCATCAGCAGTTGAACCATCAGCGGCCGAGCCGTCAGCGGTTGAAGAGGAATGCGGGACTGTTGATCAGCGCCCACATGAGATCCTGGGTGCCCTCGAGACGGCTCTTCGCCGTGCGGATGTGCTTGGCGGCAGTGTCCGTCTCCACCCGCGTGGGATAGCGGGCGAACGCCGCGAGGTATACCTCCTCCACCACCCGGGCGTCGTCCGGAGTGGATTGCACGAGCGCAGCCACCCGGCCCTTCGGGTCGTTGATCGCATCCGCGATCGTGGAGCCGTTCATCAGGTTCAGCGCCTGTCCCAGGCTGACCTCACTCGTCCGCTCACACTCGCAGGGGCTCTCCCGCGCGGGCCGCCCGAACAGGTCCAGGAAACCTCCGGTCGCCACTCGCGTGTCCGGAAGCTGCTGCGCGCGCGTCCCCTCGGGCACGCCGGGATAGCGCGGGACACTTCCGGTGGCCATGTCGATCGCATCGATGAGCTGCTCCGCGGAGAGGCGGCGGGCTACCTGGTGCGAGAAGTTGATCCGGTCATCTTCGTTCCAGCGGTTGGTATCGATGCTGGCCTGGTAGACCCGGGAGCGGGTGATGGTCCGCATCAGGTGGCGCAGATCGAAGCCGCTCTTGACGAAATCGGCCGTCAGCGCATCCAGCAGCGCGGCGTTCGCAGGCGGGTTGCTGTTGCGGATGTCGTCCACCGGATCGATGATCCCGCGTCCGAGGAAGTAGCTCCAGATGCGGTTGGTCATGGACTTCGCGAAGAACGGGTTCTTCGGCGAGGTAAGCCACTCCGCAAGCAGCTCCCGCCGGGGCTCCGCTTTCTTCGGCTCCGGCTCCCAGGTGACCGGGAAGGCGGGCTGCACCACCGTACCGGTCTTCGGGTGCATCACGTCGCCGTCCCGGCGGTCGAAGACCGACTCGTCGCCCCCCTTACCCGGCTTGAACCCGACCTGTGCGAAGTAGGCGCCCAACTGGTAGTACTGGTTCTGCGTCCACCGCTCGAACGGGTGGTCGTGGCACTTGTTGCAGGAGAAGCGGACGCCCAGGAAGAGCTGCGTCACGTTTTCCGTGGCCACGGAGGTATCCCGCACCACGCGCAGGTAATTGGCCGCCGGGTTCTCGTAGGCGCTGCCGGAGGCGGTGAGGAGCTCGCGCACCATCCGGTCGTACGGCAGGTTCTGGGCGATCGAGTCGTGAATCCACGAGCGGAACGCCTGCACCCCGCGCTCGCCCAGATACTTCGGGTTCACCTGGAGCAGGTCCGCAAACTTGTAGGTCCAGTGATCGTCGAAGTCGGGCGACTGGATCAGCGTGTCGATCAACGCTTCCCGCTTGTCGCGGCTCGGCCGCGGGTCCGCGAGGAACGCGCGCGCGGCCGACGGCTGTGGGGGCAGTCCCGTCAGATCGAGGTAGGCACGGCGGACGAACTCCGCGTCCGTGCACACCGGAGCGGGAAGGGACTTCACCTTCTGCAGCTTGGCGTCCACGAGCTGGTCGATGTAGTTGTACTCCGGCTGCGCGGCCCACTTCCAGCCTTTCCGGTCGCCCAGCACCGTGAATTCGCTGGTGACGAACTGGCCTTCGTAGGAGACCTGAACCGGGCTCTCGCCGCGCCGGATGGAGCTGACGGTGCCCTGGTCCGTCACCTCCGCGATCTCCGGAACACTGCTTGTGAACCGGGCCTGGCGGGTGACGTCGCGCGTGGAGCCGTCCGGATAATGCGCGATCACCACCAGGCTCTGCTTCATGCCCGGAAGCGCCATCGTGGGGTTATGCGGAAGCACGTCCACGCGGTCGACGCGGGCCGTGGCCCCCACGTCGCTCTTGACGCCCTGCGCGATCCACTCGCGAATCGTGTTGTACGACGCCGACCCCTTCTCGAAGACCAGCCCGCCCTGGTGGGGGACGGCCTGGATCGGCTTGGTGAGCATCAGGCTCTCTTCCGGAGCGGCGCGGTTGAAGCGCCGCCCCTGCACGTCGTCCACGAGCGCGTGATAGTCGAAGTCGAGGTCGTAGCCGCGCAGCGAGAGCTTGAAGCCGTTCTTCCCCTTGGCGGCGCCGTGGCAGGTTCCGGCATTGCAGCCGGACTTGCTGAGGATCGGCGCCACGTCTCGGACGAAGCTGATCGGCGGGCGGGCGACGCTCTGGACCCGGACCGGAACCGCGATCGTATGGCCGCCGGCGCTGACCTTCACCACCCCGGTGCCGGCCTTCACCGGCTCCAGGTAGCCGTCCGCCGTCCGCCGCACCAGCCCGGCGACGGGCTGGAACCGGGCGGTTGGAGTCAGGTCAACGGAGTAACCGGCACGCGTGGCCCCGAGCACCACCAGGTGGCGCTGGTCCCGTCCGTTCTGGAACGTGAGGGAGGAGGGCTCCACCGTGACCCGCACGATCTGCGCGCCGGGCTGCTCCGCGTGTTCGC
>CAYQDT010000510.1:0-4040 GCA_964416225.1 uncultured bacterium | reverse complement strand
CAGGTGCAGCCAGACGGAGGCGGAGCCGGGACCGCCGTTGAAGGCGAACGTCAGGGGCCGCGTTCCCGGCCGGTGGTCGCCGTCGAGCGTGTAGACGATGTAGAAGATCTCCGCTTCGGTTTCTCCGGCTTCGGTAACGAGGGGCAGGGTCCCCGCGGTCGCCGTATAGGCGAGGCGGCGGCCGTGGACCTCCAGCGAGTGGTGGGTGGTCGAGGTCGGGATTCCGTCGCCGGAGCGGGCGGCCGTAGCGGGCCCTTCGGCGTGCGCCCCGCGCGGGGCTTCGCCCGCCGAGGTGGGATTCTGCTGGGCGCGCGCCGTGCTGGACAGCAGCGTCATGCCGAGCAGCAGCGGAGCGACGAGACACACGAGCGAGCGGCGGCGGACAGGGTTCGAGGCCATCAGACACGGTTCGCCGGGGCCTCCCTCGCGGAGGCCCGATCGGGGCTACTGTTCCGAGGTGCAGGGTGCCTGTCCTCTCGCCGTCCGGAAGGAGACGCGGCGGGCGATCAACGGCGCCGGTACTTCACTACCCGGTGCCCGTCGAGATCAGTGAAAAAGATGGAGCCGTCCGGGTCCGACGAGATCATGTGGGCGATCCGGACCGTGGGGAGCGGATTCACGGTGAGCCGCCGGCCCGCGAGGGTGTAAACGGCGAAGAGCCGGTCGCTCGAGATGCAGAGCTGGTGGTCCCGGTTCAGGTAGAGGGAGTACGGCCGCCACCCGGTCCGCCAGCCATGGAGAAACCGGCCGTCCGCGGTGAAGACCTGCACCCGGCGGTTCTCCCGGTCGGCCACGTAGACGTTTCCGTCGGGGTCCGTCGCCACGGAGTGAACCAGGTTGAACTCGCCCCAGCCCTTCCCTTCCCGGCCCCACTGGCCGAGGAAGGTGCCGTCATGCGCCAGGTGGACCACCCGCGAGTTGCCGTAACCGTCCGCGATATACACCGAGCCGTCGCGCCCGAAGGCCACGTCCGCCGGCCCGTTGAAGTGCCGGTCGTCCGCGCCGGGCACGCCCTTCTCGCCCCAGATCCCCAGCAGCTGCCCATCCTGGGTGTACTTGGCGACCTGGTGATCGTAGATTCCGGTCAACCAGAGGTTGCCCTCCGGGTCCAGGCGGCAGGAGTGGCGAAGGGTGAGGCTGTCTCCCCAGGAGCGGAGGAAGCGACCGTCCTTGCCGAAGATCAGCATCGCCGGGAAAGTCCGCTGGAGAACGAAGACCTGGTCGGCGCTGGCCGCAACGCCCACCACTTCGTTCGTGCCGAAGGCCGGCGCGGTGGTGCCGGGAGCCGGCCAGCTCGGGTCGAGCACGTAGTGGGGCGGGGCGGCCGCCTGCGGCGTCGGGTGAAACCCCGCCATCAGGAGCATTACGAGCAGGAGCACCGCGAGACGCATTGATCACCTCCTCCGGCCGGACTTCGGCCGGGCCACCGGGCGGATGGTTTCCATGTCGGCTTGCTTTCGGGGGTGCTGAAGGCGCGCGGCCGGTCTTCTACCCGGCAGGGGGCTGCCCGCACGGCTCGGCGCGGGACCACGGTTCCAGGAGGACCTTCCCGCAGTTCCCCGCCGCTTGCAGCTCCCAGGCCTCCCGGACCGCCTGGAGCGGGAAGCGATGGGTGATGAGACGGTCGATCGACGGGCCGGCGCGGCGGATCACCGCGAGGAGGCGCGGCCACCGGTGGAGGTTCCAGTGCCAGGAGCCGTGCAGGGTGAGGCCCTTCCGCAGGAGGTCGTGGCTCACGTGGAGGGTGAGCCCGGCGCCCTCGCCGACGAAGGCGACATGCCCCCGCCGCCGAACCCCGTCGATGAGCAGGCGATGCGCCGCGGGGGCACCGGAGCAGTCGATCGCCCGGTCCGCGCCATGGCCGTCCGTCAGGCCGCGGAGCTGATCGAGCACCTCCGGATCCGCCGGATCCAGGACCGCCGCCGCGCCCAGCTCGCGGGCAAGGGCGGCGCGGTACGGGTGGCCCTCCACCGCGATCACGCGGGCGCCCCGCGCCACCCCGTTGATCACGCCGCCCAGGCCCACGGGTCCCATCCCTGTAATCAGCACGGTATCCAGGGCATCGACTCCCATCCGCTCCATCGCCCCGAAGGTGGGCCCCAGCCCGCAGCAGGCCATGCTCGCATGCTCGAGGGAGAGATCATCCGGGACGCGGAGCAGCAGCCAGTCCGGCTTGAGGAGGTACTGCGCGTAGGCAGCCGTCCCGGCAGTGCTTCCGGTCTCGGCCGGGAGGTCCCGCCCGTCCCGGCAGTGGATGTAGTCGCCGGTGAGACAGAGCGCGCACACGCCGCACGCGGCCTGCGGCATCGCGACCACGCGATCCCCGACGCGGAGCGGGCCCGGCGCGGCGACCTCCGCCACCTCTCCCGCCGCTTCGTGGCCCAGGCGGTCTCCCGTCTTTCCCGAGAGGTACGCCCGGTACTCGGTGCACATCGGTGCGAGCCGCACCTTCACCACCACGACGTCCCTCGCCGCCCGCGGGTCCGGCCGGTCTACGACCCCGCCCTGTCGCTCCCCCGTGATCGCCGCCACCTTCATTGCCGCCCTCCCGGTGTCTCGACTCGCGCACCATTTTCGGAGAATGCGACAGGAGGCGGCACGGATTCCTGCGCCGGGCAGCGGAGCCGGGACCGGGAGGAACCCGGCAGCGGGCGGCCAGGGCACGGGACGGTCCCCGGGGTTAGGAGGCGCCGGGGAAGTCGAGGAGCCAGCGGGAGAGCTGTCGATAGGCCGCGGCGGCAGGGGAGTCTGGAGCCGCCAGGATCACGGGCGCCTGGTCCGCGAAGGCGTCGCTCACGCCGCGGTCGTAGGGGATATCCATCGGCAGCAGCGCGCTGCCGAGGCTCTGCCGGATCTGCGCCTCGAGCTGGACCTGGTCCGGGTTCGACCGGTCCACCATGGTGAGGAGCAGTCCCGCCAGCCGTGCCCGCGCGCCATCCGCCTTCGCGTCACGCAGCTCGGAGAGGATGCCGCAGAGGGTGCGGAACGCCAGGTGCTGGCATTGGAAGACCACTACCACCTCATCCACCACCCGGCAGAGGCAGCGGGTCATCTCCTGCACGGAGGGGCGGCTGTCCACGATGAGAAAGTCGTAATCCGGCGCGGCCACCGCTCCGAGGCGGGCGAGAGCGGCCTCGGCTTCCGGGAGCCGAAGCGGACGGCGGTCCGCGGCGTACGGGATCGCATCCACCTGGGGGGCCACGCCGCGGGATACCAGCGCCTCCAGACCACGGTCCATGATCCCGAAAAAGCCGGGGTGCCCGGCCTCGGGAACGAGTCCGAAGCAGGCTGCGAGACTCCCGTTCGGGTCCGTATCCACCAGGAGCACCCGCGCCCCACGCTCTCCCAGACCGGCCGCCGTGTTGACGGCGGTGGCGGTTTTCCCCACGCCGCCCTTCTGGCTCGCGAACATGATTCGCCGGCAGCGCAGGGCGGTGGGCACGGCGGCCCGCCGCTCGGTTTCGGGCGCCGCAAATCGAGTGGGGGAGAGGAAGCCTGCTCCCAGGTTGTCATTCACCACGCGTCACCCCACTGGACGATCGCTCTCGGACGGTCATCTCCGCCGGCCGCGGCGCACCGCGGACCGATCCCCGCGCCTGGAGCAGCCAGACCAGCCCAAACGTCATCAGGAGCACGGCCACCGCCGCGGTCACCGCCCAGCGGGGAATCCCGGACAGGCGGTGGCCGGATCCGGCACCGGTCCGGATCGACTCCGGCTGCGGAGCCGCGAGCGTGGCCGCCGGGGCGCGCCGCCGCCGTACCTCCACGCTCATTCCCCGCAGCAGGCTCTCCCCGATGGCCCGGTACGCCGCGCACGTCCGCTCCGAGGGGACGGCCGTCCGGTGGTCCCGCTGGGCGCCGCGCTGGGCGAGGTTCGCATCCCAGTGAACGGCGGGAGAGAGCACCTGTCCCGGCCGCGCCTCGGTCAGCTCCCGGAGGATCTGCGCCTGTCGCTCGTGCCCGTCGTCATACATCGTCGGGAGGATCCCCAGCAGCTTCAGCTCCGGGTTCTGGAAGCGCAGCTCCGCCAGCTCGCCCTC
>CAYQDT010000509.1:0-4047 GCA_964416225.1 uncultured bacterium | reverse complement strand
TCTGGTGCCCAAGCAGCGGAAAGAAAACGGGATCACCGACGAGCACCTGGTGCTGGGAGACGACGCGCTGCTCCGGGTCATCCGCGAGTACACGCGCGAATCGGGCGTCCGCAACCTGGAGCGAGAGGTCGCCACGGTCTGCCGGAAGGTGGCTAAGGACGTCGCGAGCGGCAAGACCGACCGGATCACCGTGGGCGACGGCGAGGTGAAGACCTACCTCGGGCCGCGGCGGTACCACTACGGCCGCGCCGAGGAGAAGGACGAGATCGGCGCCGCGACGGGCCTGGTTTACACGGAGTTCGGCGGCGACATCGTGGCCGTGGAAGCGACTCTGATGAAGCATCACGAGCTGAAGCTCACCCTCACCGGGCAGCTCGGCGACGTGATGAAGGAGAGTGCGATGGCGGGTTTGAGCTACGTTCGCTCCCGCTCTCGCCTGCTCGATTTCGACGAGCTGCTCTTCGATCACACAGAGATCCATATCCACGTTCCGGCGGGTGCCGTGCCGAAGGACGGCCCGAGTGCCGGAATCACCATGGCCACCGCTCTGGCGAGTGCCGTGACCAAGCGAGCCGTGCGCAAGGACGTGGCCATGACCGGCGAGATCACGCTCCGAGGGAAGGTCCTGCCCGTCGGCGGCGTGAAGGAGAAGATCCTGGCCGCGCATCGGGCGGGGATGCGGGTGATCATCCTGCCGAAGGAGAACGAGCGGGATCTGGACGAGCTGCCGCAGAACGTGAAGGAAGACCTGCAGTTCCACCTGGTGGAGCACATGGATCAGGTGATCAACCTGGCGCTGCTGGAGGGGCCCCGGCCCAGCCCGGCGTACGCCTCACCCAGTCCCGCGGCGGCCTAGCGCCTCCCGCCCCTTTGCGTCCGGCGCCACGCGCCGGGCGGGCAGTCGCCGAAGCGCCTCGCCCTTCCCACGGGCGGGGCGCTTCTACATTCCGGGCGGAGGCGGAAATCTCGCCCCGTGCCCTCATCCGCACCGGAGACCGCGCGGCCCGGTCGCGCACTTCGGCAATCAGCCGCTCCACGGTCGGGCTTTCGCCCAACACCCCGCCGGAGGGCCGGTTGCCAGGCCCACCGCGCTACTGACGGCGAGATCCCGGTTGCGGCGAGGCCGCACTGTGGTAGCCTTACCATATGCGCGCCATCTCTCGTCCGATCGTCAGTGTGCATGGTGAAGACGTTGACGTCGAAGTGCCCCGTCTGCTCACCCTCCGGGCGACATTTCTCTCCGAAGGGCTCTTCGACTCCGAGGCTGGAGGTGATCCGGACGAGGAAGATCTCTATGAGATCGAGGTCTCCCATCACGTCGACGAGGCCCTGCTGGAGCCGGTCACTTTCCCGCGGCTGATGCCGGCCTCCTCGCGCCGGTTTCCGGGCGAGGAGGAAGCGGACTGGGATGCGCTGCCGGAGAGCCTGCCGATGGAGCGTTTCCTCCTGGCGCTGGCATGGGAGCTCGCCCATGCGGATCCCTCCAACTGGCCCTCGATGTGCGAGGGCGCCCGGCATTGGGACGCCTGGACGATCGAAGACCTCCTGGCACGCGTGCCCTCCGAATGGACCCCCGAGACGCTCCTGCCCGACGGGGAGCTCGACTGATCATTCCGTCTTTCGTTCCGCCGCACCGATGCCTGCAAGCACCACGCCACTCGTGCCGATCTCGGCCATCTTCGCCGCCCGGCGTCCCGTCATCGGGATGGTCCACCTGCCGCCGTTGCCCGGCTCGCCGCGCTGCGCGGCCGGGATGGACGCCATCATCGAGGGTGCCCTTCGGGATGCGTCCGCGCTGGAGCGGGCCGGGATGGACGGGGTCGTAGTCGAGAACTTCGGTGACGTGCCGTTCTATCCGGACCGCGTTCCCCCCGAGAGCCTGGCTGCGGTGACGGTATGCGTCAGAGAGGTGGTCCGCGCCACGGGTCTGCCGGTCGGCGTTAACCTCCTTCGGAATGACGCGGAGGGCGCGCTCTCGATCGCGCACGCTGCCGGTGCCCGCTTTATCCGCGTGAACGTTCACTCCGGCGTCGCCGCGGCGGACCAGGGCCTGCTCTCCGGCCGGGCGCACGTTACCGTGCGTCTGCGCGCGCAGCTTCGGGCCGAGATCGCCATCCTGGCGGACGTCTGGGTGAAGCACGCGACGCCGTTTCCGGGCAGCGAGCTGGAGCAAGCGGCCGAGGACACCTTCCGGCGCGGGCTGGCGGACGCGCTGATCGTGACCGGATCCGGCACCGGCAAGCCGACGGACCTGACGCGCGTGTCGATCGTCAAAAATGCGGTGCCGGAAGCCGCGGTGCTCGTCGGGAGCGGTGTGACGCCGGAAACGGTCTCGGAGGCGCTTGCGGTGGCGGATGGGGCCATCGTCGGCAGCGTGCTGCTGCGGGATGGCATCCCGGGGGAGCGCGTGGATCCGGAGCGTGCCGCGGCGCTGGTTCGAGCACTGAGGCCAGGCACGTAGGAGCAGGTCGCCATGACCGGGGTACCCACCATACGGCTGTGCAGCGGGCCGGACGAGTTTCGCGCGGCGATCGCGGTGCGGGTGCGCGTCTTCGTTGAGGAGCAGGGCGGTCCGCTGGAGGACGAGCCGGACCCCTGGGACGCGGGGGCCGAGCAGTTCCTGGTACTGGACGGAAGCCGGGTCGTCGGCACGGCGCGCCTGCTGCAGTGCGAGCCTGGCGTGGGGCGCATCGGCCGCGTCGCGCTGCTTGCGGGGTATCGCGGACGCGGCTGGGGCGCCGCGCTGCTGCGGGCGGTCCTGGAGCGGTGCCGTGCTCGCGGATTCGGTGAGGCGGAACTCCACGCTCAGGTGCATGCCACCCCCTTCTACGAGCGCCTTGGCTTCCAGCCACTGGGCGGCGAATTCACCGAGGCGGGTCTCCCCCATCGCCGCATGCGGCTCCGGCTGATCTGACCCCCGGCTACTCTGACGGAACTTCGATGGCAACGACCCTAGAGATCGGCATCGTCGGCGCACGCGGCATTGGCAAACATCATGCGAAATGGTTTGCGCAGGCGGGCTGTACGGTGACCGCGGTATATGGAACGTCGGAAGCCTCGGCGGCGGCCGCCGCTCGTACGGTCGCCGAGCTGACCGGCAGCGCACCCATCCCCTTCCATCACTGGGACCGGTTCCTCCGCGAGGGGGCGTTTTCCGCCTGCAGCGTCTGCTCGCCCGCGGAGCAGCATTACGCCAACGTGCGGGACCTGGCGGCCGCGGGGAAGCACATCCTGTGCGAGAAGCCCCTGGTCTGGAACTGGAAGCAGACGCCGGACGAGAAGCTGGCCGAGGCGACGGCCCTCGTGGAAGCGTGCGCGCACCACCAGGTGCTGCTCGGGATGAACGCGCAATATCCGGCGGCGCTGGAAGGCTTCATCCAGCTCCACCGGGAGGCGGTGGGCGGGGAGCCGGACTTCTCCTCCCTCTCCTTCGTGATGGAGACGCGGGGCAAGCCGCGCAGCCCGCATGGGGCGGCCGAGGTATGGGTGGATCTGGGTCCCCATCCCCTGGCATTCATCGACCGGGTGGCGCCGGGCTGCATCGACTGGGAAACGCTCCGGTGCGGCGGGACCGAGCACGCCGCCGTCCTGGATTTCCAGTGGGTTTCCGGCGCACGCCGGATTCCGGTCCACGTGGAGTGCCGGCGGACGCCGGACGGCACGATGCGGCGCCTGATCGGCGCCGGTGATTTCATCGCCCGGTATGACGGGCTAACGGAAGGCGGCGCCTTCCGGGCACGCCTGCAGCATGGCGAGCACAGCTGGACCGGCAGCGATTTCATGCAGGTATCCGTGGAGCGGTTCGCCGAAGCAGTCCGGACGGGAGACGAGCGGCGGCTACTGGTGAACGGAATAGCGGCACTGCGGCAGCAAGAGGCATTGGCGGGCGTCTGGCAGCACTGCTGGCGCTGAGCGCCGAGCGGCGCTCGCTTCCGAACTGGATTCGGGCCCCAAAATGTGGGCCGCAGAGGAGACCGAAGAGCGATGAGAGCGGCGGTGATCGGATGCGGCGGGATCGGCGTGCGGCGCGGCACGGCGGTCGAGAAC
>CAYQDT010000508.1:0-4051 GCA_964416225.1 uncultured bacterium | reverse complement strand
GCGGGTGCTGGTATCGGAGTTACGCAGATACCCCTCGCTGCCGGCACTCAGGCCCGCGCGCGCACCGCGTTTTACGAGCGCGGACTGGCGCGTCTCGAAGAACGCTGGGCCGGCAGCGGGAGCAGCGGCGACGAGTTTCGGGATCCGGCCCACCCCTACGCCGACGACCTGGACCTCTTCGGGCGCGGATCGCTCTTCGAGCTCCTCTGCACGGCCCGCACGCGCGCCGGGGAAGAGACGCTGGCGGCCTGGCTGCGAGCGCCCGCAGGCGTGGACGAGGTCCGAAGCCGGCAGCTCGCCGTGCAGGATCTCGTGCCGCGGCTGCAGCTTCGGGAAGACCTGGCGATGGCGGGTGCGGGCCTCCGCTCGGACGCCAATCCGGATGCCGTGATCCGGTGGGGTGAGTCTGCCATCCGGCTGGACCGTCCGTTCCTGCGTCCGGTCGCGCTCTTCCTGACGGTTCTGGGCGTGGCGGCGGCCGGCTTCTGGTTTGCCTCCGGTGACTGGCGCCCACTGCTGGCCGCCTTCGTCATCCAGCGGCTCACTGCGGCCCGAATGTTCGACGGGGCCGGAGCCGCGGCCCGGGACGCGGAGCAGGTGGCGCGGACGCTGGGCCGGCTTGCCCCGACGCTCCGCCGGCTGGAGACCGAGCAGTTTTCCGCTCCCCGGCTGCGGGCCATCCAGCAGTGCCGGGCTCCGAATCTCGCGCCCGCCTCCGTCCGCCTGGCGCGCCTCATCCGCCTGGTGGCCTGGCTCCAGGCGCGGCAAAACGGCGTGTTCGGCGTGATCGGGACGTTGCTCCTGTGGGACGTCCACTTTGCCGCGGCGATCGAGCGCTGGCGCGCGGAGTCGGGCGCAGAGATTCGGACGTGGATCCGGTCCGTCGGCGAGCTCGAGGCTCTTTGCTCCCTGGCAGCGTACGCCTACGAACGCCCCGAGCAGCCCTTTCCGGAGGTGAGCGCCGGGGAGCCCCGGTTCGAGGCGGTCGCCCTGGCTCATCCGCTCCTTCCACGGGCCGCCGTGGCGAATGACGTGCGGATCGGGTCCGAGACGCGATTGTGGATCGTCAGCGGCTCCAACATGTCCGGGAAGAGCACGCTGCTTCGCGCGGTGGGCGTGAACGCGGTGCTGGCGCTGGCCGGCGGGCCGGTCCGCGCGCAATCCCTCACACTCACGCCCGTTGCCCTGGGAGCCTCCCTCCGGATTCAAGACTCGCTGCAGTCCGGCGTCTCCCACTTTTACGCGGAGATCACCCGGCTGCGTCAGGTGGTCGATCTGGCCGGCGGCACTCCCCCGCTGCTCTTCCTGCTGGATGAGATCCTGCACGGGACCAACTCGCACGATCGAAGCATCGGGGCCGAGGCCGTCCTTCGCTCACTCGTCCAGAAGGGAGCAATCGGCTTTGTGACCACACACGACCTCGCACTGACGCGCCTGGCCGAAGAACCGGCACTCAGCGCCGTGAACGTGCACTTCGAAGATACGCTGCTGGAGGGCGCCATGCACTTCGACTACCGGCTGCGGGCCGGAGTGGTCCAGCGCAGCAACGCCCTTGCGCTGATGCGCGCGGTGGGCCTCGACGTGTGACGGCACCCGCAGGCGCGTCCGGTGCGCCCGGTCTACTCGATTACCCGCCGTCGTGCCGGAAGCCTGGAGTCTGGGGAATGCCGCACGGAATCATCCGATCGATGGATCGAAGGGTCTCAAGGAACCGTCTCCCCCGCCAATAACCTCTCTGGCTCCCAACGGATTACATCGAATGGTGGGGAGCGCGGAGAGGCTGGACCGCGCATGCAAGCGACACACAACGAACGGATCGAGCGGCTGGATTGGATCCATGCGGCGGCCCTGAGCCTGTGCGTGTTCCTGGTCTATCTGCGTACGCTCTGTCCCACCGTCTATCTCGGAGATTCCGGCGAAATCGCGGCGGCGATCACCACCGGGGGCATCGTTCATCCGCCCGGCTATCCGCTCTTCACGCTGCTCGGACGCGCGGCACTGCTGTTGGTGCCGGTTGGTGAGCCCGCTTTCCGGATCGGATGCCTGGTGGTCCTCGCGGCCGCGCTTGCCGTCGGCACCCTCTTCCTCATCGCGCGCGAGGTAGGCGCCGGACGGCCCGCTGCTACCGCGGCCGCGGCCCTGTTCGGGTTCTGCTTCACGCTCTGGAACCAATCCACCCGGGTGGAGGTGTACAGCTTTCATGTACTCCTGGTGGCACTGGTGCTGCTGTTCGCGCTCCGCTATCGGCGCGCGGGTCGGTTTTCGGATGCGCTCCTCGGGGCACTTGCGCTCTCGGCGGGGCTGGCGCACCACACCACCATCGTGCTGCTGGGTCCGGCGCTCCTGGTCTGGTGCGGGCCGCGCGTGTGGGGCGTTTCCGGCCGCGGGCGGCGGCTGGCCGGTCTCGCGGCGGTACTCCTGGTCGGGCCGTCGCTGTTCCTGCTGCTGATCCTCTGGGCGCGGGCGGAGCCGCTGCAAGCGTGGGGACGTCCGGTCAACCTGCACCTGCTCTGGGTGCATGCCTCCGCCCGGATTTATCACAACCACCTGCAGTTTCCGGACGGGGTCTGGCTGCCGAAGCGGCTCGCGGAAGCGGGACGCATCACTGTCGACAATCTTCCGTGGGGAGCGTTCCTCCTCCCGGCGGCCGGGCTCATCGGGTTCTGGAAAAGGGATCGGGGATTGGCTGCCGGGTTTTTCCTGGCCGTCCTCGTGCCTGTCGCCTTCAACCAGTTTTACCGGATCGACGACATCGCCGCCTATTACCTCGAGCCGCTGCTGGCCGCGTTTGCGCTGCTCGCGGCCGCCGTGAGCCGGATCGACCGCCTGCCGCAGGGCCGCATTCGCTGGGCGCCGGCCTCGGCCCTCGTGTTGGTACTGGCCGGCCTGCAGTTGGTGCGGAACCTGTCCGCATGCGATCTCAGCCGCGCGACCTGGGTGCGAGAGTTCACGCGGCAGAAACTGGAAAGTACCGCTCCAAACGCCGTCTTGATCACCGAGGGAGACGACGACACCTTCCCGACGTGGTACGTGCACGACGTCCTGAAGGTGCGCCCGGACGTCTTGCTCTTTGATCGGATCTTCTCGGCCGGAGCCTGGAGAGACTACGACCTCGACCCGAGTCTCTGGTACTATCACCGGCTTCGCCGCGAGGGCCTGAATGTTCGGGTGACACCGCCCGAGGACCCCGCCACCCTTCAATCCCTGCTTCACGAGGGTCAGCTCGTGGACTCACTCACGCACGAGCTGCGGAACCGCCCCATCTACCTCACCGGAGCGTCCCGCGTGCCACGCGCCGTCGGAATGGACTTCACTCGGTGGGCCTCCGCGCGCTACGACGTGCTTCCGGTCGGGCTGGTGCTGGAGCTCCATCCGAAGTCGGAGCGCGTCGACGTGTCCCAACTGCTCCGCCGGAATGAAGCTCTCTGGCGCGAGCATATTCGCCTTCCCGACCTCCATGGGGTGCGGACCGACGAGGATCTGGACAGTGACTACCTGGGCAGCCAATACGCGTCCATGCTCGTGAACTTCGGAAACCTCAAGGAGATGACCGGTGACCTTCGCGGCGCGGAGGCCCTCTACCGCCGTGCCGCCGAGTGGAACCCACACTTCCGCAGCGCTGCCGAGGCTCTGGCGGCCGTGCGCCGGCGCGAGCGGAGCTGACGGCGTCCGCCGGTGGTCCGGTCACTCCCTACCGAGGAGCGCCGGATCCAGGCCTCGGTGCTCCGGAGCAGACCCCGCCCCAGGGGCTGCTGCGCTTCATCCTTCGATCAGTTGCGCTCCATCCTCCGATCAGGTAGGGTAGAGAGTGGTGCCAGCGCGTCCCGCAAACCCGCGTGATGCCTCGACCGGTCGGCTCGTATTCTCCTTTGCCGGTTACCCCGAACGTGGGAGTCAGTCAGGCCGCCCGCGCTCCCGCCTCATTCCCTGGAGAGCCTCCATGCCCCGTCTTTGCCCCGTTCTGACGGCTGCCGTGCTGCTCACGTATTGCGGCGCGGCATATACGGCTCCGGCGGCCCATCGGCCGTCCGGTGCGAAGGCAGGACGCCTC
>CAYQDT010000507.1:0-4055 GCA_964416225.1 uncultured bacterium | reverse complement strand
CCCAGACCACCGTCCGGGACGGGATGAACTCTCCGTCCCGGGTGACCAGTCCGTCCTCCTCCACGCGTGCAACCGGTACACCGAGCCGGACCTCGACGTGCAGCTCCTCCAGCCGCCGCTGCGCGTGGCCGGCCAGCTCGCGCGGAAGCGATGGGAGCAGGTCCGGAAGCGCCTCGAGGAGCACGATGCGGCTCTCCTCCGGGCGGATGTGGGGATACTGTCGGGCGAGCGTGCCGTAGATCAAGCCGCGGATCGCGCCGATCAGCTCCACACCCGTGGCCCCACCCCCCACCACGGCGAAGGTGAGGGAGCGGCGGCGCTCCTCGGGATCGGTGGCGCTGTCCGCGCGCTCGAACGCGTCGATCAGCCGGTTTCGCAAGAGGACGCCGTCGCCGGAGGTTTTGAGGGTGAGTGCGGGGCGCACCTGCTCCTGCTGCCCGAAGAAGTTGGTGGTGCTTCCCAGGGCGATGACGAGCTGGTCGTAGGAAAGCTCGCCGTCATCCAGATGCACGACCTGGCGCTTGAGGTTGATCTCCTGAACGACGGCCTCACGGAAGCTGAAGTGCGGATAGCGGGTGAGTGCGCGAGTGGGGAAGAGGATGGCGGAGGGATCCACCAGCCCCGTGGCGGCGTGGTAGAGGAGCGGCGTGAAGAGGAAGTAGTTGTGGCGATCCACGAGCGTCACGCGCCAGCCGCTCTGCACCGGAAGCTCCTGGAGCAACTGCGACGCGGTGTTCAGCCCGCCAAAACCCGCGCCCAGGATCACGATGTGCTTGCCGTGAGCCGCGCCCGCTTGCTGCAGCCGACGGACCCGATCAGCCAGCTCGATCGCGCCGCTCCGCGCACGCGCCACGGCAACACCCGCGGCCGCGGCACCCGCCACAGCTCCCAGTCCGAAAAGCCAGCGCTGCTTCATAACCCCTCCGTCCGCAAGCCGGCACGCCATTCCGCGGGCCGGACGCCGCACCGGCACGCCCTTTCCTCCTTCCCAGCAGGAACAATGCCCGAAACCGGCATTGGGCGGCTCTTCGCCGGCCCCTCGGAGGAACCGGCCGGTGGCGGCACGGACCGCCCGGTCGGGGCGCGAAGGCGCGGGAACGGGCTCCCGCGCGTCAGCGGTCACGCGGGCCGGAGCAGCGGCCGGCTTCTGGCGTCGCCGCCTAAGCCGCGTTTCGCGGGCTTGCCTGGCGCGCTCCGAGGCTCACGGCAGCCGGCGCGGACGGGGCGCGCGCTTACCGCGTTACACGGATCCGGTACCGGACGGTGACGGAGGCGCTCACGGAGACCTCGCCGGGAGAAACGGGGGTCGCCACGTCGACCCGGCGCGCCATGAGCGCGACGGCGCCGAGCGGCTGCGGCGGGCGGATCGAGACGCCCCCTTCCTCGACGGTGAACACCGGTCCCAGGGTGACGTCGAGCGCGGCGGCGATGCTCTGGGCCTTCTCGCGCGCTTCCCGGACCGCCTGTCGAAGGGCCTGCTCGCGGGAGGCGGCGTCGTTCTTGAGGCTGAAAAACACGCCCTCCACCTGATTCGATCCGGCCTTCAATCCGGAATCGATCACGGGCCCGACCAGCGAGAGGTTCGTGAGGCGCACATTCACCGTATTGGCCGCGCGGTACGCCACGACCCGGGGCTCCTCGTCCGAGCCGGGCTTCTGCTGCTGGTACACGGGATAGAGCGTGAGCTGTGAGGTCTGCACCTGCTCACGGCGGACTCCGAGACCCGTCACCCCGGCCAGGATCCCCTGCGCCACTTCGTTCGCAGCGGACTGCGCCGCCGCCGCGGTACTCGCCTGCTTACTCACGCCGAGGCGGACCGTGGCCTCATCCGGCGCCGCGTGCACCTCCGCGTTGCCCGTAACGATGATCGAGGGAATGGGGTGCGCCGGCATGCCTTCACGCTCCTGGGCGATGGCCGGCAGAGCCAGATAGCCGGCGGCTAACAGTGCGAGCACAGGTTTCATTCGTGTCCGGCGCCTTTCTCCGGCTCGGCGGGCGTGCGTCCGACGGCTGGCGCCCGCAAGGCCAGCTCGGCCGTCCGCACGCCGGCACCGCCATAATCGAACTGCAACCGCACCGAGCCGAGCTCGGCCCAGCCGGCCGGCAGCCGCTCACGGTAGAAGCTGTCCGTGAGACGGAAGCGCCACCGCTCCGGATCGTCGTTCTCGGGGAGGATTCCCCGGTCCCGAGCCGTGGAGGCGAAGAGATACTGCTCCATCGGAGAGAGCAGGTTATACGGAAGGCCGACTCCCTGGGCCAGCGTGCGCTGCTGCTCCGTCATCTGGCCGAAGAGAGTGAGCCCCGCGTGCGCGAGCTGGATCTCATTCAGGTCAAACGCGTCCAGCGGGGCATAGGTGCGGCCTCCGGCGCGCCCGGAGAGGTGCAGCGTCAGGAGCTGCTCGTCCGTGAGGGCGGCCAGAGAGGCCAATGCGGCGGGCGGAAGATGCTCGTCCCGCGCCAGGCCCGCGCCCAGCTCCTGGAGCAGCCTCTGGGGCACGCTCACGCGGTTTTGCTCCGTCCAGAGGCGATTCCGGAAGTAGTACCAGCCGTTCCGGTGCCACCAGACGTAGCCGTAATAGGAGGCCACGCTGTCCAGCGTCTGCTCCAGCGTACCACTCGTTAGAATAGGACCCGGGCCCTCGCCGCGGAACACGTCGGGGCGCGGGTAGCTGTCCGAGATTGCGTTTATTCCAGCCGTCCGGCTGATGAGCGACAGCGCCTGGTCCCAGCTCAACACGTTCGTGTCGATCTTCACCCCGAGTTGACGATCGAATTCCGGGTCCCGGATGCGCTGCTGGGCCTGCGGATAGAGCACGCTGTAATCCGGGAGGTCATAGAGGATCGCCGGCAGGAGCGCCGTTGCCCAGTGGTCCGATTCCCCAATCCGGACCAGCATCACGGTATCCGTCCAGCGGTCGCCGAAGAGCAGCCGGTACTCCACGCGGGCCTGGGGATTGCTCAGCACCTGGGTGAGCGTCGCCTGGCGAAGCGCCTGCGCGTCGGCGTCCTGCGCGGTCACGGTCGGATCCGCGTTGGCCGGCATGGCACGCGCCGCGAAGTCGATGAGGAGCTGCTGATACGCCTGTGGCAGGCTGCGCAGCAGCACCCAGGCACTGCCGCCTTGCTGCACCACCCGCGTGATCCCCAGCCGCATGGGGGCCAGGAGGAACGACTGCTGGAGCATATCCGGCGTGACGTCGCTCAGAATCTCCTGCGGGTAGCTCGGAAATCGGGCGAGGATTCCGGCGCGGGCGCTTTCGGCCAGGACCCCCGGGTCCCCGAGGCGCATCGCCTGCTCGGTCTGCAAGAGCCGGGCCAGGAACGTCGCCCGCCGGCTCAACCGGAGCCGCTCCGCCTGTGCCTGCAGGGCGGCGTTCTCCGCCAGGCGATACCGCGGGCTCGGGCCGTCGCCGGAGGGACGCCAGCGGGTATGGAGCAACTCCGCCAGTGCGCTCTGCAGGCTCTGGATCCGAGTGTTGGTGGCGTAGAGAGTGATCCGCTGCTCCGCCGCGTCCCCCTCGGCATCCATTTGCACACCGACGGAACGTGAGAGCTGCGCCAGCACCCCCGCAACATCCGCGGCGCGGGCCTGAATGCTGACGGCCCGGGAGAGGCGCTCATCCGCAGGCGCGGCGGGCGGGGCCTGCTGTGCCCGGCTGGACGTGACGGCGCAGAGTGCCGCGGCTGCGAGCCCGATTCCGGCGCGCGCGGGCCAGGGAGAGCGTCGGTGCCGTTCGGTCATCGAATTTGCCGCCTTTAGCGCGTTATAGGGCGAAGGTTCCCCCGCATGGCGCGCGTGAACACGGTTAGATACACATTCATTAGATACACAGCCACGCGGAGAGATACGCGTGATCCGCGGCGCTGCACGGACACCCATGGAGGACTCCGCAACCCGGCGGCGAGTTCCCCCCGCGGAGGCTGCCGATCCGGCAGCGTCAATCCAGAACGCGGTAGAGCGTATCCCGAACGCGGGGCTCATAGCCCGCCTCGCTGATCAGACGGCGGATCTCGTCGATCTGCATCAGGAAGTTGGTGCCGGTGGCCGAGACCAC